>NZ_JBSQYS010000029.1:0-58493 GCF_055140945.1 Sunxiuqinia sp. | reverse complement strand
GATGTTGTCTCTACTCTTGGCGATGTCTTGCATATTGCTGACGATGTTGTCTCTACTCTTGGCGACGTCTTGCTTATTGCCGGCGATGTTGTCTCTACTCTTGGCGACGTCTTGCTTATTGCTGACGATGTTGTTCGGACCCTTGACGATGTGCGTTTGGTGCTTAGCTGGCCAAAAAAGACCGAAGGCAATTGGATTGCGCCTCCGGTCGGGATTCGTTTAGTGGCCAACACGTTCTTACGATGGAGCTACAACCTCCGCGATCCATAGCCTGTCGTTATTTTTCTTGTTTATCGGTCGTCCTTTATTCAAGAATTTCCAAAATCGGGTAAATTGCAGTTTTCTTTCTATTTCTGTCCAAAATGTGCTTTAAATAGAATTCACTTCGAAGTAGATTCGTTTTAGTTTAAGTCATGAACAGTCGAACCTGGAGCTGTGGTGAAAAACGAAATTTACCGATCTACATTTGTCAATTAATTATCGAATTTAACTTATGAAGAAATTTTCTATATCAGAAAAATTACCTTGCCTTTTTATCCTATTTGTTTTTTCTATTGGTGCATCACAACTACATGCGCAAAACTTTGGGAATCGTCCAAAAACTCCGAACGACGATTTAGTATCGTTTGAAATGAATGACGATGGCAGTGCAACCTTCCGTTTGTATGCTCCTGATGCCACTAAAGTGGAGTTGGGCGGTGATGTTCGGGCAGAAAAAATTGAGCGTGCCGACAATGGTGTTTGGATCTTGACAACTGCCGCTGACATCGATCCGAGTGCTTATCGTTACTACTTTCATGTAGATGGGATGAAGGTGAATGATCCGAAAAACCCGATGGTACCCGATTTTCGGCCTATGGTTGAAATTGTACCGGAAGACGAAACGCTTTTCTGGCAGAAAAAGGATGTTCCGCACGGGCTAATGTCAATTGTTTATTACGAATCGAATGCTACCAACTCAACCAGACGCCTGTTTGTGTGGACGCCCCCCGGATATTTTGGAGACACGAAGAAACTACCTGTTCTTTATCTCCTGCACGGTGGTGGCGATAACGATTCGAACTGGCCGGGGCAGGGAAAAGCCGGTTGGATTATGGATAACTTATTTGCCGAAGGAAAGATTGAGCCGATGATTGTTGTTATGCCCGATGGTAGTATTCCAACCCATACTTTTGCTGAAGATCTGGTGAAAAATATTGTACCTTATATCGAATCGAATTTCAGGGTTTATAACGATGCCGACCACCGGGCGCTGGCAGGTTTGTCGATGGGCGGCCTGGAAGTTTTGGAAACCATGATTTATTACCCCGATAAATTTAGTTACATCAACGTAATGAGCTCCGGATGGTGGACCAGCCAACCAGCGAATTACGAGAAATATGATGAACTGATTGAAAAGGCGGCTCCAGCACTAAATTCAACATTAAACTATTTTATTTTCACTTGTGGTGGAAGTGCGGATGGAGCCTCAAATAATACACCTCCAACACGGGCACTGTTTACAAAACATGGTGTAGAGTCCGACTTTTCATCGATGGAAGGCGGACATACGATGTATGTGTGGCGGCACGACTTACGCAGTTTCACTCAAAAGATTTTCAAATAACAAACGGTATTTTTTAAGATTATTCAAACCAATAATAAAAATGTAGTAGAATGAAAAAACGTGAATCAACAAAGAAAAGGTACAGCTTCGATTGTACTTTCATATTAGGAATTGTTTTACTTCTGGCATCGGCAACGGCTTTTGCTGCCGATCCTCCGGGAATTCCAGATGGTTGGTCCGATGGTTTTGTGTACGATAACGGAGTGCGTATTCATTATTATCATGCTGTTCCGGCACCTGCCAAACCCGTAATTGTGATGGTTCACGGCGTAACCGACAATGGCCTTTGCTGGACCGACCTTAGTTTAAAACTTCAAAATGAGTATGATATTTACATGCTTGATGCCCGCGCACATGGTTTGTCAGATCCGTTTACGCCTTCCGATAATGGCGAGACCTTAGTTAAAGATGTGGTTGGTTTTGTCGGGTTAATGAAATTCAATAAGCCGATTATTATGGGGCACTCCATGGGCGCGGCTACTGTAATGCGCGTTGGTGCCGAATATCCTGATTTGGCAAGTGCTGTAATTATGCTCGACCCTGGGCTTCCACGGAAAAATACCGGAGAACGTCCGGCTCGCCCACGACGCGACGGCCCACCTCCACAGCGTTCTCAGGCAAATCCCGATCCGCTTGCTTTTAGCATGATGGGAGACCCTGAAACTTTAGCCAAACAAAACAACTATAGCTTTAATGACCTGGTTGAGAAGGGGAACAGGGAAAATCCAAAATGGAGCGATACGGATGTGAAATACTGGGCCTTATCAAAAAAACAATACCACGGACCTTATTCCGATGCGGCATGGCAGGCCATGCACGGAACAATGAACACAGAAGGTGCATTGGCTAAGATTCCGGTAAAATCGCTAATTTTGAAAGCTGATACTTCTCCTGAAGGGCGTAAGTCCAACGAAGAGTCGGTTGCTGACTTAGAAAGAGTTAAACTTGTACATGTTGATGGTGCAGCACATAATTTGCATCACGACCAATTGGAGCGGACAGTAAAAGAGATCCATGAATTTCTTGCAACTGCACCGTAAAACAATCAAAAATTATGAACGGACGAGTAGAATTATTTCTAGCTTTAAGTTAATGATCGTAGTAAGTAGTGCGAATAATTTAGTGTCATGTTTCGAGTCTCTAACATTTTGTGATAGAAGCGAAACCGAAAATATCAAATAGGTCCGTGACCTTAACTTGCAAAATCAATAAACCAGATCAACAAAATAACGAATGAAAAAGATCCTGAAATTAACGACAGTTGTCATTCTCATCGCATTGTTAGGATGTGAAGGTAAAGACAAAAAAAACGCTTCCCCACAGCAGTTCAATCATCATGTAAACCTTAATGAAATAGGTATTAGTCAAAATGAAGTTAAAGAAATTGATTCCTTGCTTCAGTCATTTGTCGATCAAAAAAAACTCAATTGCGTAGCGGGTTTTGTAGCTAAAGGAGGCAAGGTCATTTACAATAAAGCTTTTGGGTGGAAGGATGTAGAAAACAAAATTCCGGCTACAGTTGATGATTATTATGTCCTTTTTTCGCAAACAAAAGCAATTACTACCGTTGCTTTTATGACCTTGGTTGAGAAAGGGTTGGTGAATGTTGAAGATCCCGTTTCTAAATATTTTCCGGAGATACCAGATCAGGTAGTTACAAAGGTTAATGAAGACGGAACGTATGAAACCCGCCCGGTTGCTTCTCCCATGACGTTCGCTCACCTGATGTCGCATTCGTCCGGATTAAATGCCGGATTGGTTGGCGAAATCAAAAGAGCAGAAAGGGAAAAAAGTGATGCTCCGGCTGGTTTTGGAGGTAGGATGCCAAAGGAAACTCCCGCCGGACAACATAGCGGGGGTGGTAACTACGATGCAAAGTACCTCGAAGAAGAGATGCTGGCATTGGCTAAGTATCCACTTGGTTTTGATCCGGGAACTGAATGGAGTTACCACATTAGTACAAATATGCTGGCGTATATGATCGAACGAATTTCTGGTCGGCCTTTAAGAGAATATGTGAAAGAAACGGTGTTGATTCCATTGGGAATGAACGATACCGATTGGTATTACGAACCTGAAAAACTAAGTCGTTTTGTAAAAGCATATAGTTATACTGATGGAAAACTGGAACCGGCAACAAATATGTACAGCGAAGGAACAATAAGCGAGCAACAAACCTATTGCGAAGGTGCAATTGGCTTAAACGGGCCGATTGAAGACTATGCCAAATTTTGTCAGATGCTACTGAATAAAGGAGGATTTAACGGCGCCCGAATTTTAAAACCCGAAACCATTGAGCTGATGACCACTATTAACCGCTTACCTGAAAATAACTCGGGAGGAAAAGGTTTTCAATTTGGTCTTGGTTTTGAATTGTACAACGAGCTGAAAAAACCGGTTCCTGCTGTTTCTAACACAGCATTTGCCTGGGGTGGAATGTTTGGTACCGAGTACATTATCGACCCAGAGAATGACATGGTGGCCTTGTTTTATATGAACATGGCACGCCGCGACAATCTGTATCCTCAATATCTAAACAAAGTTTACCAACTGATTAACGAATAAATATACGATAAGCTGTTATGAATAAACTATTTCTATTCTTACTATTTGTTGTTGCAGGAATAACTGGCAGTGCTCAGGATTTTGGCCGCAAAGAAAAAATAAACGATAACTGGTATTTTAATCTGGGTGACGTTCAATATGGAGGACGTGAGAAAATGGACTGCAGCAAATGGGCGACTGTTGATCTTCCTCACGACTGGACCGTAAAGCAAAATGCCAGCCCGGAACTGGCAAGTTGTACCGGTTATTTGCCGGGCGGAATTGCCTGGTATCGAAAAGATCTGGAAGTTCCAACAACGGAAAAAGGTAAAAAGGTTTACATCTATTTTGAAGGTGTTTACAACAACAGCGAAGTTTTTATTAATGGAAAGTGGGTGGGCAAACGGCCGAACGGTTATATTTCGTTTATGTACGATCTGACGCCCTACATTAAATGGGGTGAAAAAAATTCAATTGCTGTACGCGTAGACCACAGCGACGATGCAGACTCGCGCTGGTACACCGGTTCGGGTATTTATCGCGATGTGTATCTTGTTTATGCCAACCCCATCCATATTGATCGTTGGGGAGTCGCCTATCAGACTGAAATCGAGAATAATTCTGCAGCAATCACGGTAAATACAACCCTGAAAAATACGACCAAAGCAGCAACGCTTAAAGTGGTACACAAACTGTATGATGTCTCCGGAAAACAAGTGGCATCAACATCAACAAATGGTGAGGCTGCGGCAAAAGTATTAAGCGATTTCAGCCAGACTATGAAGCTTAAATCACCTGAATTATGGAGTATCGATTCACCTTATTTGTACACCTTAAAAACTTCGGTTTACAAAGGTTCTGAACTGGTTGATGAAAGTAGTATAAAAGCAGGCTTGCGTAAAATTGAGTTCGATCCGAATACCGGTTTTGCATTAAATGGAGTAAACACCAAATTAAAAGGTGTATGTGTTCATCACGATGCCGGTGTTTTAGGGGCAGCTGCTACAAAAGCTGTTTGGCGTACAAGGCTCGAAACCTTAAAAACGCTGGGGGTTAATGCCATCAGAACCAGTCATAATCCACAAGCGCCTTATTTATATGAGTTGTGTGACGAGCTGGGATTTGTAATGATGGATGAAGCTTTTGATGAATGGGAATATCCAAAAAATAAATGGATTGAAGGATGGAACAGGGGAGAGCCAGGCCATCAGGGAACTTCGCAATACTTCAGGGAGTGGAGCGGAAGAGATGTGAAAGACCAGATTATGCGCGACCGGAAACACCCCTCAGTAATTATGTGGAGTATTGGTAACGAAGTGGATTATCCGAATGATCCTTATACACATCCGGTTTTGGCCGATGAAGGGATTAGTCAACAATCGGTAAAAGCATATCTCGAAGATCATCCGAGTGCCGAGCGTCTTGGCGATATTGCAAAGGAATTAGTCGCAGTCGTAAAAGAGGCCGATGATTCGCGACCTGTTACTGCCGCTTTAGCCGGAGCTGTGATGTCAAACTACACTGATTATCCTTTTGTGCTTGATATTGTTGGTTATAACTACACGGAGTACAAGTATGATACCGATCATGAATTATACCCCGAAAGAGTGCTTTACGGCAGTGAAAACAGACATGACATGGGGGCTTGGAAGTCGGTGAAAGATAAAGAATTTATTTTGGGACAGTTTCTGTGGACGGGCATTGATTATTTAGGAGAAGCCCATGCCTGGCCATCACGCGGTTTCCAATCTGGCTTACTAGACCTGGCAGGAAACATAAAACCACGCGGTTATTTCCGTAAATCGTTGTGGACTAATGAACCAATGGCGTACATCGGCACAACTAAAAAAGTTGAAGACACGGGAAGACGATGGGGCAACCGCTTGTCGACTGATGCGCCACAAATTTGGAATTATGATGAAGACACGAAGGTTCAGGTGCTGTGTTACACGAACTGTGATGAAGCAGAATTGCAACTCAACGGGAAAGTAGTTGGCGAACGCAAACCGTATGATGATGAAACAGGCGTAATTGCCTGGGATGTCGATTATCAGCCTGGCGAGCTAAAAGTAGTAGCTTACAACGATGGAAAAGTAGCTGCAACAGATAAGATTATTACCAATACAAATGCCAGTGAAATTAGCGCAAAAGTAATTGAGCCGAGCGATAACGAACTGTTAAGGCAGGTGAAAATTGAAATGCTCGACACAAACGGTAATCATTCAATTTTAGCAGATAACGAAATAACTTGTGAGGTAAAGGGAGGTACCTTACTCGGAATGGAGAATGCATCTCAAAATGTTGCCGAGAACTATCAGGATAACAAACATCGCTGCATTAATGGTCGAATGTTGATTTATGTGAAGAAAGATGCAGATGCCACGCCGATGACCGTGAAATTATCATCGCCGCTTTTAAAATCAGTCGAGTTGAAAGTTGATTAAATAGGAAAATATTAGCAATCGTTTAACTAGTAAGGTGCATGTGGCTTGACTGAAACACCAGCATCTTCAGAATAAAATTATGATGGATTTCAATAAAAATTCTAAAAAATTGCTGCTTGTATGTTCATTTATATGCTCAGCATTATTTGTTGGCGCACAGCCAAACTGGAAACCGGATGACTCGAAGGGGTTTACTGCTCACGATCCGGTAATGATTAAACAGGATAGTACCTTCTATCTATTTGTTACCGGGGGAGGTATGGCCAAAAGCACAGATTTGGAAAGCTGGACAAGAATAAAACCTGTTCCCAGTAAATTGGAATGGGTTACCGACACGATTATTCCCGGCTATCGGGGAGGATACTGGGCTCCTGATATTCAGTTTTATAATGACGAATACTACTTGTATTATTCCCCATCGGCATTTGCCAAAAACACATCTGCAATTGGTGTTATGACCAATAAAACGCTTGATCAAAATGATCCTGAATACAGATGGGTTGATCATGGAATGATTGTTCAATCCATTCCGGGACGCGATTTTTGGAATGCCATTGATGCCAATGTCTATTTTGAAAGAAAATGGGGCGGTGAAACCACCGGTTGGTTGTCGTTCGGTTCATTTTGGGGTGGTATTAAACTCGTAAAACTTGCTCCCGATATGAAATCGTTAGCCGAGCCACAGGAGTGGTACACGGTGGCCAAACAGGAGCGTACTTTCGGAATGCCCGATACCGACCCGGGAGACGGTACCATCGAAGCACCTTTTATTTACCGCAGACACCAATACTATTATTTGTTTGTTTCGCTCGGTTATTGCTGCAGGGGGCTGGAAAGTACGTACGAAACAGTTGTCGGAAGATCACGGGATATTCGTGGGCCTTATTTTGATAAAAATGGAGTTCCAATGTATGCCGGGGGAGGTACTTATGTTGCCGGCCCCAACGACGATTATGCCGGAGTTGGACATTGTGCTGTTTATGACTTCGATGGTAAAACCTGGTTCGTTGCTCATGGCTACGATAAACAAGATCGTGGACGCTCAAAACTTGTTGTAAAGGAAATTACCTGGGATAGAGCTGAGTGGCCAACTGTGGTTTTTGTGACTGAGGCAGATGAGGAAGTGAGTCCGAATGAAGAAATCCAAACAGAAGAATAAGAATTAGCCAATTTGGGCAGGTAGCCACTGAAATTTAGGCTATCGATAAAAAAAACATAACATGATTAAAATTAGATTGCTGGGAGTATTTCTTGTCATGAGCATCGTCAGCTTCGGACAAGTCATAAAAACTAAAGTGGTTGACAGTGGAGGCAGCGGCCCATACAAAGCCATTGCAGCGACAGAAAAATCATTGCCCGATTTTGTTGTATACCGACCTGAAAACATAAAGGAAGCTGTAAAAGCAGAAGGTAAATTACCCATATTGGTATGGGCCAATGGTGGATGCATGAATTCATCTATTCACCATGAAAAATTACTAACCGAAGTGGCTTCACACGGCTACATCATAGTCGCCATTGGTACCTTACAAATGACCGTGGAAGAGCGGATACATGAGCATACACCTGATGATGAACTGCTGAAAGCATTGGATTGGATTTCGGAGCAAGCAAAAACAAAGGGGAGTGATTATTTCAAAAATGTCGATTTAACCAAAATTGCAGCAGGCGGACAATCGTGTGGAGGGGCGCAAGTCCTTCGGGTAGCGGATGATAGCCGGATCAAAACTTATATGATATTTAATGCAGGCATGGGAGATATGACCATGGCAGGAGCAAGCACAAAGTCATTGAAAAACCTGCACGGTGATATTATTTATATCATCGGAGGAGAGTCTGATATTGCGTATACAAATGCCATTCTCGACTATGAGCGGATTGATCACGTTCCTGTTGTTTTTGCCAATCATGAAATCGCCGGGCATGGGGGAACTTTTGCCGAAGAATTTGGAGGTTCTTTCGCAAAAATGGCACTGGACTGGCTTGACTGGCAGTTTAAAGGCAAAGATAATGCTTCCATATTTCTCGAAAACGACCTATTGAAATACCCGGGATGGACAATGAAAAACAAGAATTTTAAAAACTAAAACGACCTAAAATGAAGTCAGGAATCCTTTTCTTATTAATCGCGTCTTTTTTTATAGCTGTAGCGACTTCTTGTTCAGAACAAGATCCAACCATCGTAGAAACTACAGATGGAATCGTTCAAGGAACTATAAACAACAATTTAAGAGTATTCAAAGGTATCCCATTTGCAGCACCACCTGTTGGTGATCTGCGATGGAAAGCACCGCAACCTGTTGAAAAGTGGGATGGGGTAAAGGAGGCTACAGAATTTGCTTCTTCGCCCTACCAACCGGGCAATCCACCAGCAGGCAAAAGTGAAGATTGCCTTTACCTGAATGTATGGACACCCGCCAAAACCGCCGACGAAAAACTACCGGTTATGGTGTGGATTTATGGTGGAGGATTTAGTTTCGGTACAACGGCCGATCCTGTTTGTAATGGAACTTCCCTTACAAAAAAAGGAGTTGTTGTGGTGGCTATACCTTACCGGGTTGGCCAAATTGGTTTCTTAGCCCATCCGGAATTAAGTGCGGAAAATCCCAATGATGTATCGGGTAACTATGGTTTACTTGATCAGATTGCCGGATTAAAATGGGTACAGGAAAATATCACTGCTTTTGGTGGAGATCCCGATCAAGTGACCATTTTTGGTGAATCGGCCGGCGGAATATCCGTAAGTATGTTGTGTGCATCACCTTTGGCCGAAGGATTGTTCCATGGTGCCATTTCGCAAAGCGGAGGTTCGTTTGGACCAACGCGTCCAACAACCTATCCCGGCGAAAATATGAAGAATCTGCAACAGGCGGAGGTAAACGGAGAAAAGTTTTTACGGGATGCTGGGGTTTCATCCATAGCCGAATTACGCAAGCTTAACGTTGAGAAATTACCAATGGGCATGGGAATGGGAGGTGCCTGGCCAATAATTGATGGTTATGTAATACCCGATGTTCAACATGTACTTTACGAAAACGGAAAGTACAACGACGTACCGGTATTGATCGGGTATAACTCGGATGAAGGAGCTAGTTTTTCACGCGAAAAGAAACCTGAAGAATACATTGCCAATGTTGAAAAACGATATGGAAAATTCGCTGATACATTAATAGCGGCATATCCGGTCGGAGAAAATAAGGTGCCTAAAACAGCACGTGATTTAATGCGTGATGCCGCTTTTGGCTGGCAGACCTGGATTTGGGCGCGTCTGCAATCGCAAACCGGAAATTCAAAAGTTTACTACTATTATTTTGATCAACATCCCGACTATCCCGAAGATTCGCCCAGGTATGGTTTTGGATCGCCGCATGGACAAGATGTAGCCTATGCCTTTATGACACTGGATTCACTTGGCAGGAATGACATCAGCGAAACAGATCGGCAGCTTTCGGAAATAATGGGAACCTACTGGACCAACTTTGCCAAATATGGAAACCCAAATGGGGAAGGGGTACCGGAATGGCCTGCATTTAACGATGCAAGTCCTGAGGTCATGTATTTAACGGACAATCCCCATACTGGACCTGTGCCAGACGAAAAATCAATGAAGGTGTTGGATGCTTATTTCAAATGGAGAATGACGCTGGAGGGGAATGTCTGGGCAAAATAAAATCGTGGTTAAAAATTAACAGAAATCTTTTTTATACTGAATTCTGTTAGTTTTTGATGTCGGTTAATATGATTCCTCCATTAGGTTGGATTAAAATATTGAATTTGCCTGATTTTTCGATTTTAGTCTCTTTTTTGAATGAGGCTAAGCTGCTGTCATCACCATAATAAGTAACTGTTTTTCCGGCAAGCATTGGCAATGCAAGGTTTAAGGATAGCAGTTCTTCATTCGCATTAATTCCAACTATATACCACTGATCTTCATGTCGGCGTGCCAACACCACATATTTTCCCGGATAACCATCAATAAATACCGTTTCGTCCCATGTGGTCTTCACATCTTTCATAAAATCAATTGCAAATTCTGGTGCGTCTGTCAGGTTATTGGGCGCCAGAGCAAACATTTGAACCGGATTTTGAAATAAGACAGAAGTTGCTAGTTGAAAAATATCGGAGGTACGGCGAATAGTCCCACCATCATTTGTTCTGTTGTGACGTTTATTAAGCAGAACCGGACCAAATTCCATACATCCTACTGCATTACGAATGAATGGGTGCAAACAGGCATTAAAGGCCTCCATATCGTTGGCATGTTGGGTGAAAATCAGATTCTCTGAAGCAAGTACTGCCTCACTTCCCACATAATTTGGGTACATGCGTTCCCATCCGCGAGGCAAGGTGCAACCATGAAAAATAATCATCAAACCATATTCGTTAGCATCGGAAAGAATTGCTTCGTAAAGTTGCATGGTCTCTTGTTTGTCGCCACCAAAAAAGTCTATTTTCAAGCCTTTTACTCCCATTTCCTGTAGCCATTTCATCTCTTTTTTTCGGGCAATAGCATTATCTATCTTATGTTTGGGGCCTTGTGGTGCGTTGTTCCAGAAACCGTTGGAATTGTACCATAAAAAAACATCCACATTTTTAGAATGGGCGTAATCAATCAGTTCTTCCATTTTTTCGTAGCCCACATTCTTATCCCACAAGGCATCCATTAAAATGTATTCGTACTCCATTTCAGCAGCAAAGTCGATGTAAGTCACTTGGTCATCATAGTTCATACTCCAATCCTGCCACATAATCCAACTCCATGTAGAACGGCCAAATACATATTCTTGGGAGGATTCATAAAGCGGATCAACCAGATCATAAGAGATGGTTGTTTCAACAATTGGTTTTAAATGATTGGCTACTGTAATGGTTCGCCAGGGCGTTGACCCGGGCAAGGCAATTGCCGGACTTGAACTTCCAAATCCGTTATTTTCGCCCGGCTCTGGATAAGCAATAGAATAGATACCATCGGCGGTTCCTTCGCTCAGTCGGGAACCACAATATTTTCCATTAACACCGGTCTCTGAAACCAGTACCCAACCATCTTCACCAACATGAAAGAGGGAAGGAAAAGTATATCCTAAGCCATATTTTGAAGGTGATCCAACGGGCTCATCCGGCATATATTCTTCTTCATAACTTGGTTTTGTACCTTTCCATCCGATGCCGGGAGTAGCTTGAGGAGATAAAAATGTGGTTGTCTTTTCGGGGAAATTAAATCCGGTAACTTCCTTTTCAATGATGCAATTGGCTGTTTCTCCGAATTGTGGTAGGTTGTACCGGAAACCGATATTGTTATTACTTACTCTAAATACAATTTCGATTGGTTTGTCTTCTTTGTTGGTAAGCGTTACTGCCAATTCGTTCGCATTGTACACCACCGATAATTGTTTAATCTTTTTCTGGGTGTAGGTTTTAGCGAGCGTATCGCGGCTTATCGTTGCTATTTTCAGACCTTCGCTAAAATCTCCGGCACTCGTTATCATTCCAAGAGGAGATTCTTCCAACATCACCGCATTATTAGATTTTACTGAATAATAAGGTGTGCCATCTTTTAAAGTGAAGGTCAGACTAACATTCCCATCGGGACTGTTAACAAGATGCTGCTGGGCTGAGATAGTCGTTGAGAGTGCGGCCAGAATTAAAATAGCAAGATACTTTTTCATGATATTGGTATGTTTTCCTTTTTTGAATCTTAAAAAAGTTTATTAATGGTTTTTTTAAGACAACGGTTTGTACAAAAATTGGTAAACAATTCGTGTAAACGGTTAAAATGCTGCTGCTCGCAAGCGGATTTAACGAATATGTAATTGTGAATAGTAGATCTTTTATTTAATTATCGGTTCTACCAAAAATCAACTCGAATACAACTACGGATGATAGGGGCTTTTCACAACAATCTTATCACCTGAATCATCCACTTCAAATAAATGAGGAATCCTGATGTAGCGGCCGTTTAC
The DNA here is from genome assembly GCF_055140945.1 of Sunxiuqinia sp. Taxonomy (NCBI): domain Bacteria; kingdom Pseudomonadati; phylum Bacteroidota; class Bacteroidia; order Marinilabiliales; family Prolixibacteraceae; genus Sunxiuqinia; species Sunxiuqinia sp. Next base: position 45,939 of record NZ_JBSQYS010000029.1, on the reverse strand, counting down.
ACTCTTGTGGCTGTGAACCGACATCAACAATTTTCCTTCAAAAGTGCGGAACAACATGCCATGTCCGAAATTTGGTGGTGTAATCGGATCTTTTTGCTGCACCCATGGGCCATCTAACGTGCCGCTTTCAGAATAAGCCACCCCCTGAACATAGTCGCTGAGAACCCAGCTTGTCCAAATCATTCCTAATTTTCCGGTTTGCGTTTTGAACAGGTAAGGTCCATCGGTAACTTTATTGGGGACAGTTCTGCCATTTTGGTCTACCTCCTTGCTCCACGGCGAATCATAGGCAAAAAACATTATTTTTCGTTGACCAATCGTACCGCTTAAGTCTGGTTTTAGCTCAATTTTTTCCATGGTACCGTTCCAGTTAACCAGCCATTCTTCGCAATAAACCATGTAGGGTTTGTCATCAGTATCCACCCAAAAAGTACCATCTAAAGTAGGTAGGTCGGCAGGCAAATACGTTTCATCTTCCATGGGAACATAAGGTCCTTCAGCTTTGTCACTCACCAAAACGTGACTGGCACGCCGGTTAATTGCATTTCCTTTAACGTTATCAATCACTACATCTCTGTTAGTGAAAGTAGCAAAGTAGTAGTACTTGCCTTTGTATTGATGCAATTCGGCAGCCCAGATCATGGGTCTGGGTCCCATCCACGATTCAGGATCTGTTTTGGCTACAACGTATGGTCCACTCCATTTGGCGAGGTCTTTACTTTTCCACAGCAACCCTCCGGTTCCGGTCATATAATAGGTAGATGTAGCTTTATCGGCTAAAATTGCAGGGTCGCTCAAGCGGATCGAATCCAACGGAATATTTTCTTTTACTTCTGGTTTCCAGCCTTGCGCAAATGTGGCCGTAACGCTGAGAAGTATTAATAATGGAACGAGTATTTTTTTCATAACGATTAGAATTTTAAATTCATTTTGTAATGTTCTGCAAGCTTTCTGGCTTCCTTTTTAGTTAGCTGAATAACGGCCCCATGTTTGGGAGATGTGAAATTAGTGGTTTTCATTACGCCATCGTTAAAGTGGCCCAAATCAGAAAACGTTGTGAAGTCGGATGTTTCGGCAAAGCCAAAATTGTGCGGCTGAATACTGAAAACATCATACATTAATACATATTTATCACTGCCAATGCGTTTCCAAACATTAGGTGCCTCACATGCTCCCGGTTCCTGATCAACCATTTCCGGTTCATATTTATAGCCTTTATTGATGTAATCGGAGAAAGCCACTTTGATACCGCCGGGTCTCTCCTGAGCTACATACATCATACAATAGCGCCCGTCGGGCATTGGGGTAATATCGGCGTCGAGTATCTGTATTGTCGAATCAGGATATTCAAATAGCGATTTTGGTTTGGTCACCAGTTTAGTAAAATCGTCATCGGTGTAAGCATAAACCAATTTAGTTAGTCCGTGACCCATCCGCAAGGTGAAATAGATCATCATCTTTTCTTCGACCGGATCGTAGATGGTTTGCGGTGCCCAGGCACAACCGATTTCGTCGAACCCCTCAAAAGCTTCATCAAAGAGAAAGTTACTGTGTGTCCAGTTAATAAGATCGTACGATTTCATCAAAACAAAACCACGGTTGTTTCCCCAATCGTATTTCTCTTGTGGTCTTTCCCAGGTAGTTTCGCGATATCCAAGTTGTTTGGCAAACAAATGAAGGTCTGTCATAGCTACATAAAAAGCACCATCGGGACCTCTTGTGATATGCGGATCACGAATTCCTTTTTGATTGGCAATCGTATCGCCCGCAATTACTGGTTGGCCTTGGTTAACGTCGGTAAAAGTATAGCCATCGGTACTTAAGGCCATAAACAGGCTATGTGTCGGGTCAGTAAAGTAGACCAGCAGATAGGCATCCATATCGTTTTCTTGTGCCTTTTTCGATTCGGCAAAAGAGGATAAAGCAAGCAGAAGAAATGGGATAACGACTAACTTATTCAATAATGGATAATTTGTTTTCATATCTTAATGTTTTCTATTAATCAATTTTATCAACGCCTTTGGTTGTCATTATAATGGGTTTGTACATCCCGTTTTCATCAAACTCAAGTTTATCGATACACATGCTGCGGCTATAGCTTCCTCCTTTAGTTTGCATTCCGCCATTGTGGTAGATAAAGTACCAATTGCCTTTAAATTCAATAATCGACTGATGATTGGTGTTGCTGTTTCCGGCAATTTCGTTGATGATGCCTTTATAAGTATAAGGTCCGTTAATCTTATCGCTGACCGCAAAAGCGATCCGTTCAGGAAAACCTATGGCAAAAGAGAGAAAGTAAACACCATCCTTCTTGTGCACCCAAGGAGCTTCGGTAAATGGGAATTCCATATCACCTTCAATCGAAATGGTTTTAACGCCATAATCGGTGTTATACGAGGTCATGTCGTCATTTAGTTTTACGGCCCAGCAGGCGCCATTGCCCCAAAACAACCATGCCTGACCATCGTCGTCGATAAAAGCGGCCGGATCGATGGTGCGCCAGCTATGCCTTTTCCCCGGACTGTTTTCGTTGGTCAGCAAAGGTTTTCCCAAAGCATCTTTGTAGGGGCCCTGAGGACGGTCGGCAACTGCCACGCCAATACCTGAAGTGTTTGTACTTACGTACCAGTAGAATTTACCGTTTCGTTCAATTACATGTCCGGCATAAGCAAACTCGCCTTTGTTCCACTCAAAATCTTTTGCGTAAAGTGGAAGGGCGTATTCAACAAAATTCGTCATGTCGGTGGTAGCAAAACAGCACCAGTTTTTGATGTTGTAGAAATCCAGACCTCCTTCGGCATCTTCACCGGTGAAAATAAAAAGGGTGTCGTTATATTCCAGAGCCGCCGGATCGCAGGTGTATTTGTGTGTAACCACCGGGTTTCCAGTTGCCTCCCAGTGGTTAATGATATTTTGGGCGTATCCGTAAGAAAAACAAAGCGGGCACATCATAATTGCCAATGCTGTCTTTTTTAAAAAATGATTCATATTCAAATTTGTGACATTGATTTTATAATTCTTTTGAGCCATCCACGTTCTGAAATAACTCTACTTCAATAATCCTGAGTTGACCTTCAGTATTCGAATTTTCAGGCATTCTAAAGCCATCGAGCTCTTTATTTCCGCTTAGTTCAATTACATTCTGGAAGGCATCTTTTTCGGTACCTGCACCTGTTAGCTGAATGGTCACTTCTTCCCCGACGGTAGGTTCAATTGGAATTAATATATAGCCTAAGCTGCGTTTTGTATCGCCCGACCATACTTTCTTACCATCAACCAGAATATCAATAGGGTAGGATGTCCTTCTCCAGTTGGTTAGTTTAAGCGAAATCTCATCTATGCGGGTTTCTTCTGCCAATTCATAATTAATCCAACCAGTTGACAGTTTGCCGTCGTTGGTCCATTCACTCATTTCGTTATCATCATAGCTCAATATTGCTTTTTCCTGATTTGCGCCGGCATTTGCTGAAAGAATTGGAATAGTTCGACGAGTAGGAACAAATGAAGCAGATAATGGTGTTGGACCCTTTTCCAGATTTGAAGGAAGGCCTTCTGCAACCAGCTCAGTGCGTAGTCCGTTAATAACTTCAACAGGATTGGTTTCGAACTGTACGCTGGCACTCTTTAAACCGTTGGCTGAAGCTTTTACTTCAATTTTACCTGCTTTTGTGGTGGAACGGATGAGGACGCGGTTAACTCCACCTTCAACAGGAAGAGTTTTGGTCCCCACATAATTATCAGGTCCTTTGGCGATGCCACCAACCCATTTAGCTTCTCCGTTTAAATCAAACGAAATCTCATTGAGCGCTGTAGAACAACGTTGACCGTCTTTGTCCACTACTTCAATTTCTATCATGCCGAGATCAGCCCCATCAGCTTTAAAGCCAACCGGCGATTGTATTTTAGTCAATTTAATAGCATAAGGTTCGCCGGCGGTTTTAATCACATCTTCAGATACAATTTTGTTATTTTTATTATAGGAAATCGCCTTGATTTCGCCTGATTCCCAGGTTATATCTTCGAAAGTATTCAAAAAGCGATATGAGTTTTTGCCGAATCCTTTTGATTTACCATTGACAAAAAGCTCAACTTTCCGGCCGCCTGAAACCACGTAAATAGGCTTCACTGTTCCTGATTTATAATTCCAATGCCCCATAATGTGTGTCAGTTGTTTGTCCAAATCGACCCAACCTGCCCACATTACCTGATGTGCAAAAAAGTTGTCTTTGGGGATTCGCATCGGATCGACCTCACCGCTTCTTCGGTAGTTCTCTGCTCCCCGATGGTGTGTGTTGGTATCGGAGAAGATAATGTTGGCACCTCCGCTGCTTACACGAGTTCCCGTTCCCGGTCGTTGTTCCCAGTAATCGTACCAGCGAACAATATTCTCAATCGCATGTGAATCCTGGTTACGATTGTAGACAAAAGCTTTGGCGACTTGACTGCTATCCATATTGTGACCTCCATTGCCACCATCACCATTTTTATGGTATGGGGGAGAAAATTCATCCCAGTATTTGCGCAGGCCCTCATCGCGTGAATATTCGGTTGCAAACAAAGGTTGATCGGCACTTTTGTTGATGTAAAGCATTTCACCTCCATACTCGGCAACTTCACTATCCAGCATTTCGCGGCTTCCAATAGCTCTACCTCCATGCGGATCGTAGGTGTCGCGAATCTGTTTTAATTCTGCCATATGTTTTTCGCTAATGTTCTCGTTGCCGCCTTCGTAAAATAGAATACTTGGATTATTGCGGTTATAAATGATGGCGTCGCGCATGACTTCGCAGCGTTGTTCCCAGCGTCGGCCTGTCACATCTCGTTCCGAATCTCCGGCAGGCATCACTTGGATTAACCCAACACGATCGCAGGATTCAACATCTTGTTTCCATGGGGTAATGTGCATCCAACGCACAAAGTTCCCATTTGATTCAATCATTAATTTGTTGCTGTAATCGCTTAACCAGGCCGGAACCGACATACCAACTCCCGGCCATTCGTTGCTGGTACGTTGGGCATATCCTTTCATCATGATTACCCGATCGTTCAGGTAAACCATTCCATCTTTAAATGCGGTTTTTCTAAATCCGGTACGAATTGGAACTTCATCAACCACATTTCCATCAACCACAACCTTTGAGGTAACCGTGTATAAGTAGCCATAGCCCCAGCTCCAAAATTCCAGATTGGATAGCTCTTCCGAAGCCTTTAGTTCAATCTGCCCGTTGGGTGATACCATTCGTGGTGTTCCTTCAAAATGCGCAACTTCTTTTCCATTGAGGTCTTCAATGGTTATTTCAAGGTTGGCTACAACTGCTGCAGGGCTTTCATTTTTTACTTCCGACTCTACATTGATCGAAGCCGTTTTCTCCTGAACATTGATATTACTCGGATAGATATACGTTCCGGTTGTTCCGAGTGTGGAATAAAGCGGAAGCGTTTGATAAACTTCGCCGGCGGTATGCAGGAATACGTTTTTAGGAATTCCGCCGTAGTTTGCATTAAAGTTCCTGTCGTTCCATTGGTAACGCTGGTTATAAAAACGTTCTCTGTAGTCCCAGCTGTTATCTGTCCGAACGGCTACCACATTTTCTTCAGGATAAGGTTTCAAAAGGTGAGATATATCCAGACCAACGGCCATGATTCCATTTTCGTGAAGCCCCGCCAGTGCCCCGTTTACATAAAACTCTCCGGCATGACGTACGCCTTCAAATTCGAGAAATACTTTTTCGATATCGTCGCCTTCCGGTAATACAAAGGTTTTTCGGTACCAGGCAATCCCTGTTGATAAATCGACAATGTCATTCTTAAAGGCTTCGTCCTGATTCCAGGCGTACGGAAGTGTAATTTCTTTCCATCCAGAGTCATCAAAACTGTTTTTTTCCGCTCCGCTTATATCGCCAATATACAATTTCCAACCGGGATTGAAATTGTAGCGGGCCCGTTGTGCATTTGCACTAAAACTAAGGGCTAAACTTAATGTAACAATCAATAAAACCGGGAAAATGGAAAACTTTAGGTTACTCTTTGTGCCCAATGAATTATTGTAATCATCCTTCGAGCGGTTGTTTCTGGATCTGGACATATGTAGATTTAAATTTTATAAATAAGACAAGTTAGAGAATTAAATTAGGTTATTGGGCTTTCACCAAAGATACATCGTCTACCAGACAAAATGCACCAGCTTTACCATCTGCAAGAAAGCCAATTTCAACTTCATTATTTTTCACCTTGATATTTTCAATGCTGATAGTTGTCCATGTCTCATTTTTGTCTTTCACACTTACCTCAAAACGTTTACCACCTGATTTGGCGTACATTTCGAGTTGATTGAAATCTCCGCTGTTTTTAATTTTTGCGGTAAGGGTATATTGGGCGTTTTCAAATTCGACATAAGGAGAAGACTCGATTGTTTGATGTACTTTTCGAACAAAGTCTACTCTGTCGCTCATGTTCAGGCTTCTTTCACCAATAACTATTTTTCGTTCTTCTTGTGTGTTTGCATGGTTTAAAACAGGCGAAAGGGAGTCGAGCGAAATTTCGGTTCCTTCAATTGCCGTAGTTTCCCATCCCAGAAGCCTTGTTTGTACTGGTTTAACAGAACTGGGCATTTGTTTTCTGTCTGCTTCAAAGCTTGGGTTTTTCACCCAGTTGTTGTCATCGGCCACTTCCCATTCACCGGTCTCAGCATTCAGATTCCACGAGTTAAGTGAATTAAAGTAGGGTTCGTAACCATCAAAAGATAACGGGCACCATTGGTTGTATCCCAATCCATTTCCGGCAAAATCGGCCCAGCGGTCGCCACAGAAAATTACGGTTTCTTCTTTGCTTCCTCGAACGGTTACAAAAAATCCGGTTTGTGAAATGTGTGCGTAATCGTCTTCAGCACCGGGGAATACCTGCATGTCGTTGGTTGGAAGATAAGGTCCCATAATGTCGTCGGACACTAAGTAGTAGGCCAAAGAGCCATCCCATCCGTATAATTGAGAGGCGGCAATGTAATATCTGCCTTTGTATTTAAACATACAGTTTCCTTCGCGACCTGATCCTTTGAAAACCTGTTTATAATCTAAAAGAGTAAGTGTATCATTTTTCAGACCTATTTCAGACAGATAAATTCTATTTCGACCCCTTCCGTAGCTGTAAACCAAGTATGATTTTCCGGTGTCCTCATCGGTAAAAACGGTTTGGTCTCCGGTGTTTGGAGTGCCAATCCAACTTGTCATGTCTTTTCTATGTTGTTTCTTGAATGGCCCCAATGGAGAATCGGCAACGGCAAAAAGAACACTGGAGTTGTACTGAATGATCAATACATATTGATTCGCTTCTTTTACATAGGCTACTCCCATGCGACCAAGCCATCCCCAGCCCCGGCCACTATCGTTGAATACTTCATCACGCGTCAGTACATCTGCTTCAAACTCCCAGTTAACCAAATCGGTTGAAGAGTAACAGGTTACACCTTCAAAATTATTGCGGGGTTGAGTAACTGAAGGGTCTTCCCTGTACATTTCAGCTTGCTTGTAGTGTACTCCGTACCAGTAGTACTTTTCTTCTCCTGTTTCGGGATCTGCAAATTTGAAAATACCACCTCCTTGACTGTAAATGGGTTTGCCGTTTTTGGTGTCCCAAAAGGAGTCGTTTTTGATGTTGTTCGACTGTGCCGATGTATCTATGCTTCCGCAAAGCGTTACTAAAAATAAACAGAGTACGATTTTGAAAATGGTTTCTATTTTATTCATAAACGTAATTTTTAAATTTGGTATTGAAATGATTTACAGTAAAATTAATTTTTAACGCTGTATTACAAATTACTATTCGGCTTTTATTGAAACCGACGCATCTTTTAATCCATCGGAAACGGCCTTTACCGTAATTTGTCCTTGCTTTTTTGCTTGTACAATCGCCAGGCACAAACCACTAAAAGCTTTTTGTTCTTTTGCTTTGGGCGATGATAAATCCCGCATATTACCATTTTCAGTACCAATAATTTCTGCGCCCTCTACCTCAAATTCAACCAGGTTGTCGGCCGTTGGAACGAAGTTGCCATCCTTATCGAGTATTTCAACAGTAATGTGGGCCACATCGGTGGGGGCGGCTTTAATAACATCGCGATCAACCGACAAGCGAATTTGTGCAGGCTCACCGGCGGTTACCAACCGATAGGTATATTCCTTACCGTCTTTTTTGCCTTTTGCTACCAGCTCACCGGGGTCGTATGGCACGTCCCACGATAAATGCAGGTCACCGGTGGAGGTATTTACTTTTCCCTCTTCGGGCTGGTTCCATCTTTCGTTATTTCCCTTGCGTGGGAACTCGTGGTATTTTTCGCCGTATGATTTGCCATTCAGAAATAGCTCAACGGTGTCGCAGTTGGTATAGCAGAGTACGGGTACTATTTGTCCTTCACGATCTTCAGGCAGGTTCCAGTGAGGTAGCAGGTGTAAGGTTGGTTCTTCTGTCCAGATACTTTTAAAGAAATAGTAGCCGTCTTTTGGAAATCCACAATTATCAAGGTACCCTGAAGAGGCGCCACGTGAAGGCCAGCGCCACGATTCGCCGTAATAATCGATGCCGGTCCACATAAAGTCGCCGATCACATAATCGTACAACAGGTTGAATTTCCATCGTTGTTCAACATCGATGATGCGTCCGTGGGCATAGCTGGCTTGTACTTTGTCCGAGTTTCTGCCAAGGAAGTAAGCTCCCCGCATACCGCCCATGCCGGTTGATTCGGTAGCGACTACCCTGCGGTTGGGATATTTCTTTTTGTCCGGATGATAGTACAACTCTCTGCGCTCGTGCCAGCGGTCTGGATAATTGTACCCCACTATTTGGTTTTCGTATTCGGCGAGGTAGGACTCCGATGCCGGGTTATCGTCGGCTGCAATACGGTCGTTTCCAGCTGTTATCAAACGGGTAGGATCTGCCTCCTTGCAGATGTTGATCATTTTACGGGCGAGGGCAGGTCCTTCTTTGCTCGACTGGTCAGGAACTTCGTTGCCAATACTCCACATCACCACCGAGGGATGGTTTCGATCGCGATAAACCATGGCTTTCAAATCCTCCTCATACCAGTCTTTGAAATAGAGTTTATATGAATAGTCGCGTTTACCGTGGATCCACTCATCAAAAGCTTCATCCATCACCAGGAATCCCAGCTTATCGCACAGGTCATAAAACTCCGGAGCCATAGGGTTATGGGCTGTGCGAATGGCATTGCAACCACCCTCTTTTAATATCTCCAGGCGACGTTCCCAAACCCTTTCAGGAACAGCTGCACCAACAGGGCCTCCGTCGTGGTGCAGGTTAACGCCTTTCATTTTCACTTGTTCGCCGTTTAGCAGGAATCCATTGTCCACGTCATATTCAATGGTACGAATCCCCAGGTTGTTGAATACGCAGTCGGTTTCTTTTCCGTCAACTAGTACAACTGATTTTAGGGTGTACAAGTTTGGCGATTCAACCGACCACAGGCGCGGATTGGCAATTACAATTTCCTGTTCAGCTGTAAAACTACTTTTGGCATTTGCGGGTGCAGCAGTAGACACTGAAGCGACTTCATTTCCTTGCTGATCCAGTACGGATTGTTGGATTACCACATCTTCCAAAGCATTCTGATTTTCATTGATGATTTTAGCTTCCAGATACAGCAAAGCGCTATCGTTTTCAATGGATTGGGTGTAATAAAATACGCCCCATTTTTCAAAATGCAATTGATCGGTTTCTACCATGCGCACATGCCTGTATATTCCCGAGCCTGTGTACCAGCGGGAGTTGGGTTGTTTTGAATTATCCACCCGCACAGCAATTACATTGTCTTTGCTTTTTAGCAATCCGATCAAATCATAAGAAAAACTTGAATAGCCATAAGGGCGTTTCCCCAGGTACTGGCCATTGATCCACACTTCACTGTTCATGTAAATTCCGTCAAATTCAATAGAATATTTCTTGTCAGGATCATATTTCGATATGTCGAATGTTTTGCGGTACCAGCCTATTCCTGTAGGAAAAAATCCAACGTTTCCACCTCCCGGCGCATCTTTGTCGTTTTCCAGTTCAATGCTCCAATCGTGCGGAACATCTAATGTACGCCAGTCGGTATCATTAAAGTCTGCTTCTGAGGCTTTTGGATAATCGCCCAGTGAAAACTGCCAGTCAGCATCGAAATTAGAAATTACACGGCTTTTGCTTTGTTGGGCAAACAGTGCCATGCTCGAAAAGATAAAGAGTATCGTTACTATTTTTCTCATTTTCTTGTATTTAGAAGATTAGTTCGTGTAGTTGGTATATAATTCAGGGTAGATATCCATGTTTTCGTTGGTTGAACCGTCACGATTGAAAAGTCCGCCCCAGCGTGAAGATGTAGGCTCCCAGATAAACGTTCCCAGCCCCATTCCGTTAGGGATGTTGTGGACGATGTCGTTGACTTCTTTTCTGTTATGATGATACTCAACAACAAATATGGGTTTTTCATAACGTACAACCAGGTCGTTCAGGTTCGATTCCAGTTCGTCGAGCGTTCCATGGTATTCGGGGTAGTACGACTGTCCGATTACGTCGAATTTCACATCACGGCTAATGATTTTGTCGAAGAAGGCAACGGACTCCGGGTTCTGTCCGCCACAGGCAATGTGCACCATAATGGTAATGCCAGGATCGGCCGCTCGGACTGCTGCACTTGCACAACGCAACAGCACACAAAAGCTTTCCATTTCCTCATCCGAATCCACTTTTTCTTTCCCCTCAGGAAGCTTACCCTGAGGCCAAACCATCCCGTTGTTAATTTCGTTTCCAACCTGAATCATATCAGGTCGTACGCCTTCGTCGATAAAACGCTTGACCGTTTCGTTGGTGTAGCTGTATATTTTGCCTTCCAGAGCTGAGCCATGCAGGTCTTTCCAGGCTGAAGGTTTGAATTGTTTGCCCGGATCGGCCCAGGTGTCACTGTAATGGAAGTCGAGCAGAAACTTCATGCCTGCAGCTTTTACACGTTTAGCCATTTCAAGTGTTTTTTCCAACCCACAATATCCGTTTCCGTCTCTTGAATACCCGTTTTCAGCATCAGGGTCAACAAATAAACGGAGCCTGATCCAGTTAAATTTGTGATCTTTCAATATTTCCAGCACATCTTTTTCCTCGCCATTGTCGGAATAAGTTGCTCCCCTGTCTTCCGATTGGGGAACAAACGAAATATCGGCACCAATAACAGGCTTTTCAATATTTATTGTTCGTTCAAAAGGTTGCACAACATCGGGTTGTGAGTCAGGATTGGAATATTGAGCATAGATATTATCGTAAATACTGAATATTTCTTCAGACGCCTGTCCTTCGCGATTAAAAAGTACGCGGGTAGGTTCCCAGGCCATAGTGCCATAACCCATATTGTTTGGCACCGAGCGTACGATGTCGTTTATAATTTTGATATTGTCCTTGCTAGCACCGTATTCTGCCACACACACCGGTTTGTTATATCTGGCTGACAAATCGTACAGGTTTGTTTTTAGATCGTTATAAGTTTCGTGCCAGCGTTCGTAGTACGATAGGCCAATAATATCGTACTCAGCGTCGTATTTATTCATTTTGTCCAGAAACTCGCGGCACAAAATGTTTTCACCACCTAAGGCCAGATGAATCATTAATTTAGCTTCTGGAAGTACTTCGCGACAAGCTTTTTCTCCTGCATTGTACAGTCCCATTAAAGCGGCCCAGTTTTCTTCAGTAGCATTGTCCAGCACTTTTCCTTCGGGCCAAACCATGCCATGGCTGATTTCGTTTCCAATCTGAATAATATCAGGAGCAGCACCAGCCTCTTTAAACGTGTTCAAAGCCATTTTTGTGTATTCATACAAAGTGTTTTCCAGCTCTTCACCGGTTTGTCCTTCCCATGCAGATGGCTTGAATTGCTTATCGGGATCAGCCCAGGTGTCGCTGTAGTGAAAATCCAGGGTGAAGTCCATGCCCGCGTCTTTAACTCTCTTAGCCATTTTTACCGTTTCTTCCAAACCACAGAAACCATCATTTGAATAGCCGCGCTCTGCCTCAGGATTGACAAAGAGACGCAACCTGATGTTGTTAAAGTGGCGATCTGACATGATTAGACAAATAGCTTTTTCTTCTCCGGTAACGTCTTTGTAGTATGCTCCTCTGGATTCAGTTTGAGGGACAAATGAGATGTCAGCACCGATAACAAAGGGTGCTGCTTTCTGCCTCTGACAACTAATAGCCATCGACACGATTAATAGAAATCCAAGACAAAAAATGTGTGATTTACAGGTAGGTTTCGTTTCTTTCATAAAGCTTGATCAATAAAGTTTCTCAAATTGAGTCAAAATTATCCTTTGGGGAGGACACCAGAAGTACATTTTGGACAAATACAGAAAGAAAATGGAATTAATATGACACTTGTATTTTCATAGGATCAAATTTGAATTCATTCAAAAACAGCGTGTGTCCTTCTCTGTATAATAGAAAATGCAACACATTTTTTAGCCTGCTTTGTATACTCCGGATATAGAGAAGAATGCTAAATATTTTCTACCTGAAAACGTAAATATTAAGTTCGCTTATTTGAGGAAGCCTACAAAAGTTCTACAAATTGGCGTGGGGTTTTTCCAAATTCAGCATTAAAACATTTGGCAAAGTACGAATGATTGGAAAATCCTACTTTATACATGACTTCGGCAACGGTGAAATTTTTATTTGACAAAAGCATTGCTGCCTTTTTCATCTTGATCGATTTTATATAATCGATAGCCGTTAAGCCAGTCAGGTTTTTGATTTTTCTATATAATTGCTTTTGTGATATATCCGCTTTTTCGCATAAAAAGCTCACGTTTAAGTCTGGGTCGGCAATATGCTTTTCGATGATGTCGGTGATAAAAGCGAGAAATTTTTCGTCTGCTGACTCAACTTTTTCCATCGTTGGGGTAGAAATCTTTTCTACCCGTATTCTCTTACGTAAACTTTTTTGGGTTTCAAGTAATTGTTTTACGCGAGAATACAAGATGTTGGAATCAAAAGGTTTTGCAATAAAAGCGTCTACCTTCAAATTAATACTTTTAAGTTCAGTTTCCTTATCATCTTTAGCCGTCAGCAAAATAACCGGGGTCGTGGAAGTGGAAGTATTTATTTTTAGTCTCTGGCACATCTCCAAGCCGTCCATGACTGGCATCATTATATCTGAAATAATAAGATCAGGTTTCAGGTCTACACAAATCTTTAATCCGGTCTTTCCGTTAGAAGCAATAATGCAACGAAACTCTGGGACGAAAATATTATAAATAAAATTCGCAATGGCAGCGTTGTCTTCTACGATAACGATTAGTGATTTTTCTTTTGATTCTGTGTTGCTATTTATCTTCGTTGGCGAGTGTTCAGTAGCAGTATTCATTATCGCCGGTAATTTCACTTTGAACGAGGTGCCTTCCTCCTTGTTGGACGTAACATTTACGGTTCCGCCATGAAGCTCTGCAAAATTCTTAACGAGAGATAATCCAACTCCGGTTCCCTCTTTTCCTGCGTTTGTATTCGATTGAAAAAATCGTTGAAAAATAAAAGGCAAGTCTTTTTCGGGGATTCCTATTCCGGTATCCGAGACTTTTATTTCTATGCTGCTATGTATTGCGTTGAATTCGAGAGATAATATAATACTGTCTCCTTCATTTGTGTATTTGCAAGCATTAGACAGCAGGTTGTTTATTATCGATTCCATTTTTAATATATCGATGTCAACAAAAATCTCATCTACATTAGAATCAAATATAAATTCAACTTGTTTGCCTTTCATGTTTTCGTTGTAAGTCGTAAAAATGCTTTTGGTAAATTCTATAATTTCAACTCTGGATAATACAAGGCCCATTGGAATTTTACTATTATCCCGGTAATAATCAATAGCTTGCTGAACAAGGGAATTTAATTTGATCGCATTTTGATGGATCATCTTAAGAGCGTCTTTTTCTTTGCTATTTTTTGTTTCGTAGATGAGGCCACTCAGAGGAGCAATAATCAGACTTAGCGGAGTTTTAAACTCATGCGCAATGTTGGTAAAAAAGTCAATTTTTAATTTCGCCTGCTCAAGTGTTTTCTTCTTCTCAATTTGCACGAATTTTAGTTTGTGCTTTTGATTAAAAAAAGCGATTCCCCAAATAATAAGTCCCATCAATAGTAGGATGTAACCAATTTGGGCTGTATTTGTGAGATACCACGGAGGATGTATAACGATCAGAAATGGTTTAAAAACCCGAATCGGAGCGTTTTGCGATTCTTTTAAGGCAATGGTTAGGTTGTAGTGTCCTGGTGATAATCTATTTAAATGGATTGTCCTTTCATTTGCTTTTAAAGGCGTCCAGTTGTCATCGTCTTCCAATTTAAAAACGTATTTGCCACTCTTATTTTCTTTCGAATATTGGAGGTCCGAAAACCGAATGATAAGGTTATTTTTATGATACGGCAGTTCCAGTTTATTTGAGTAACGAACTGCTAACTCATTGCTGTTGGATAGATATTCTTCATTGTTCACAGTGATAGAAGAGATAACAATATTTCGAATTTCATCTTTTGTTCTGTAAATGGCTGGAGAGCACTTGGCAATCTCGTCATGGGCACCGAAAAGAATCTCCTCTGATTGCTTGTCGTAGTACATATCCAAGAATAACTTATCTGTCATCGGGATATGATGTACAGCAAGCTCGCGCTTATCAATGATCCAAAGTCCCTCTGTAGACGATGCCCAAATACGGTTTTCTACCTCCAATATTGACAATACCGATGCATTATTCGCATCCTCAAAATTAATGGTTTGAGCTTCCTGACTTATCGGATCGATTTTTACAACTCCGTTTCTGAAGCCCACCCAAATAGCCCCATCGGAGTCGTTGATCATATAATCCGGGGTGCTTCCGTTCGTATAATCCAATATTGGGTATTTCGCAACTATTCCGGTTGAACTATTTATGACGTCTATTCCAGCGCTTGTGTTTAATGCCCAAATATTTCCGGATTTGTCGGATATGATTTGGTCTATGTTGTTGCTTGATAATCCGTTATTTGTAGAGTAGTGGGCGTTGGCTATATTTAAGTTCGGACCAGTAAAAAGTTGATTTTTGCTAATTTTAAAAATTCCACCGTTGAAACTCGATATCCACAAATTCCCTGTACTGTCTTCCAACATATCGTAAGCCCAATTGGCGTTATAGGAACGATCTTCACTACGGATGAAGTGGGTTTTGAACTTTTCGCTCTCATAGTTGTATCTGCTAATCCCATAATCAGTGGCAACCCATAAATTGTGTTCCGAGTCTTCAAATATGTTCCTGATGTGGCTGTGAGAAATGTAAGATTCTCTTTTGCCCATATTATACCAAAGCACACTGTCATCAATAGTTGTGTAATTGCGGGTGCGAATTATCCCATTATCTCCCCCAAGCCAATAATAACCTTTCGAATCCTGAAATATGGAATGAAATTGATTTCCTTCTCCTGTTCTGCTGATTTGAAAAATTGGAAAGAATTCGAATTTGAGATGACGTGGTGCCATTGAAATACCAAAATCCGTTCCTAACCAGATATTATCTGAATGATCTCTAAAAACATCCCATATAATATTGCTTGCAAGCGAATTTGATTCCCTGGAGTCATGTACAAAATGTTTAGTTTCTTTTTCATTAAAGATAAAGAGGCCATTGTCGGTACCCAGAACCAGGTTGTTGTCAGAATCAAGTTCCATTGATTTAACCACGGGAAAACCGGAGAAGCTTTCAAATGTTTTTGTTGAGGGATCATATTTTGTGAGTTTGGAGCCTGCTCCGATCCAAATGCATTCGCGGCTTTCGTCTTTTAGTAGTGAGTTGATCAGACGTCCACAACGGTCAGAATGATCGCCTTCAAGCTTTTCAAGCTGGTAACTATCTAACGAAATTCTACTCAAACACCCATAAGCTTCGGTGTAAAGGTAGCCTCCGTCTTCGAGAAGGGAGTGGATGATGCCGGCGTTTGTAGCCACTAAAATGGGAAACAGCTTTTTTTGATGAAAATTGTATCGATAGAGTCCGTCAGCGCATCCTAACCACAGATCTTCGTCGGTGATAACCATAGCTCTGATATCCTTCGTAGATTCAAATTCGAATGGTTCATAGGTGTCATATTTATAATTGTAATTAAGGATTCCAGCTTCTGTTCCTAACAATAAAAAGTCATCTTTGTAAAACAAGCCACAATTAATCCCCCGATCTTCCGTGCTTCCCGGAGTAAAATGAGGAAATGATTCGTAGCCATCGTAACTGTACAGACCTCGGTTGGTTCCAAGCCACATTAAACCCTGCTTGTCTTGAAGAAAACAGCGGATCGAATTGGCCTCAAGGCTAAGCCGTGAATTGTTGAAGGACTGATATGTCATATCCTGCCCGAAGAAAATAGTAGAAGTCAATAAACATATTAGGGTTAAAATCAATCTGTTATTCATCTTTTATGCTGCTAATAAAAAGTGCAATTGAGAAATTATTCACACTGTCATCGGAGTTAAATTTATATAAAAAGAACGCAATCGAAAAAAGACCCGCAATCGTACGATTCGAGTTCTCATAGAAAAACGAAGCTGTATGAGCTACTCTCATAAAATCGGATTTTCAATGGTACAAAGGCGAAAGCATTTAATTATAAGGCGGTAAAGGAAGGCTTTTTTATCCTCGTTTTAGCACTTAATATCTCTTGTTGAGCCAAAAAAATAAGAATGAAATTTTCAGCTCTTTAGTCTAATTTGTATTCAAAATCGTCCAATCTGTGTTTGTTCTATAACACGGTATGTGTACTCTGTTCTAGAACTTTTATTCTAATTTTGTAACTCAATATGAAAGCAGACATAAATAGGAGGTTGAAAGTTGGGGATGCTGATGCTTTCGAAGATATTTTTAAACTAACCCACCCGCGTTTACTCAGTTATTGTCGGCTATTTGTTCCTGATCTTTCACAAAGCGATGATTTAGTGCAGGAGTGTTTCATGAGCTTGTGGGAAAAGAGAAAGACAATCAAGCCCAGTCAGTCGGTAGAGAGCTTACTTTTCGTAATGCTGCGTCATCGATGTCTAAATTATCTTCGAGACAATAAGTTTCTATACTCCGAAATCGATATTCAGAATGTAAAAGAAATTGATTTACAACATTTGTTTGAACTCGATTTCACGGGAATCGAACGGAAATCAATCGAAGAAGAGTTAATAGATGCCATAACAGTCGAAATTGAGAAACTTCCGGAAAAGAGAAAAGAGGTTTTTGTGAAATCGAAGATTGAGGGCCTTAAAAATAAAGAGGTCGCGCAACAAGTAGGAATTTCTATAAAAACCGTTGAAAAACACCTTAAACAAGCAACGGAACAAATTCGGAGAGAGCTATTGGACAAGTATCCCATGATGGCATTGTTAGTAGCAATAGTCCTTAAATAATTCAAAAAAAAGATAAGTCTGAGGTAGGGTATTTATATAATATCGTGTACTCCTCATGTAAAACATTCACGTAAAAACATAGCTGTGAAGAAGCTTATCAAAAAATACTTGTCAGGAAAAGGTTCCGATGAAGAACACCGCGATTTACTTGGTTGGATGAGAGAGGGACGCCATCGGGAGAAGTTTCAGGACGTTAAAAAAGAGTGGGAATCGGAGGCGTTATCGGAAGATATGCCTGATCAGTCAAATGATGCCTGGAATATCATGCAGAAAGTAATTCTGGAAGACACTCAGCGCGAGTTGAGAAAGTCCACTCGTTATCTAAAGGTTTTTCAGTATGCGGCAGTTTTAGTCGCCTTCTTCTTTGTTGCCGGCATCAGTGCAAAAATGCTGGGGCTTCAGTTTAACAGCAATCATCAGTATAGTATTATAAAAGCGGATGCGGGGCAGATTGCCAACGTTGTTTTACCCGACTCTTCTGAAGTGTGGCTGAATTCGGGTTCATACATTAAATACAGTAACGATTTTGCCTCTTCAAATAGAAATGTTGAATTATATGGAGAAGCCTACTTTCGTGTTAAAAAGAATAAAAAACTCCCATTTCTTGTAACCGGTTCTCCAATACATGTAAAAGTTTTGGGTACCAAATTTAATGTCTCTGCCTATCCCGAAGACAACCTATTTAAAGTCACTCTGGAAGAAGGAAGCGTTAAAGTGTATTCTGAAATATATGACGGAATAGATAAAGAGATCAAGCCCGGAGAATTAGCTTCTTTTAATAAAAAAAACAAAACGCTTTTCGTCAAAGATGTGAATGTTGATCTGCATACCTCTTGGAAGGATGGAATACTCAATATTTATAATCTGTCGTTAGAAGAAGTTGCAGTTAAATTGGATAAACGATACAATCAGAAATTTGAGGTGGATGAAGATGTTAAAAAGCTCCAGTACACCTACACAATAAAAAATGAATCGCTCTTTGATATCCTGAAGTTAATGGAAACAATTACTCCAATAGAAGCGGTTCAGGAAGGAGATGTCATACGGATAAAAAAGAATAACTAACTGAAATAAAAACCGGGAAGTGTTGGTCGCACTTCCCGGCAATTTGAATCATTCATCTTGGTTGGATGAATAAATAGTATTAACAAATCAAACAAAATTATGAAAAAAAACTGTAGTACCAGTGGAGTATTGCCTCCAATCTGGAACAAAAAATTTTTAAGAGTTATGCGTTTAACATTTCTTTTTGTGTTGGTTGGTTTGATGCAAGTGTCTGCTGGCGTATACAGCCAGAACACAAAGTTGAACTTAGCCATGCAGAGTGCTACTCTGGAAGACATCATGCAAGCCATTGAAAAACAGAGCGAATATCGCTTTGCGTACAGTGCTGAATACATTAATCTGAAAAAAGAGGTTACTGTAGAGTTCAATGATAAGCCGATTTCCGAAGTATTGAAAGTTCTATTTGAGGGAACGGATGTTAGTTACAACATTCAAAATCGGCACATCATGCTTTATTCGGAAAAACAGACTGCAAATGCTGCGATGCAACAAAAGACGGTTGCGGGACAAGTCGCTGATTCCTCTGGAGAGCCGCTCCCTGGAGTAACCGTTGTTATAAAAGGTACTACAATAGGTACGATTACGGATTTGGAGGGAGCTTTTTCATTGAATGGTGTAACTTCGGATCAAACGTTGGTTTTTTCATTTATCGGAATGACTACGGTTGAAGTTCCTGTTGGAAACCAAACAATAGTAAATGTTGAGATGGAGACTAGCTCAATTGGGTTGGACGAAGTTGTAGCCATTGGATACGGTACCGTTTCAAAGAAGAACCTGACGACTTCTATTTCTAAAGTAAATGCAAGTGAAATAGCTAAATCGGCAAACAGTAATATGTCTCAGTTGCTATTGGGAAGAGCGGCCGGTCTTCAGGCGTTGACAACCAGTGCACAGCCGGGAGGAAATGTTGATATTTCAATCCGTGGTGCTGATAATCCAATTTATGTTGTAGACGGAGTCGTGATGCCATCAGGTTCTCTGGAATCCGGATCGGGTGGTTCAGCAACCGTAATACCATCTTCAGTTGACCGTGCCGGTCTTGCCGGTCTCAATCCAGAGGACATCGAATCAATCGAAATATTAAAAGATGCTTCTGCTGCCATTTATGGTATTGATGCGGCAAATGGTGTAATTCTGATTACAACTAAGAAAGGGAAAGAAGGTCCGCTAAAAGTTACCTATGATGGAAGTCAGTCTCTGGTAACGAATTATGAATACCTTCAGCCTCTGAATGCACCGGACTATATGAGCCTGGTGAATAACTTCAGTAGAGATCAGTATTTGTTTAATAATGATATGGGCGTTTTTGGGTCTAATGAATTCGATGGAGGTTGGACCGCTCCATTTTCCAACGAGCAAATTAGCAATGCCGAAACTGTTAATTGGAGCGACCAAATTTTAAAAAAGGGTAGCATTTCAAACCATAATATAATTGTTAATGGAGGTGGCGAAAATGTAAATTACTATGTGTCGGGTAATTATTACGACCAACAGGGTACGGTTACAAACTCGAGCATGAAGCGTTATTCGTTGAGAAGTAACATTGACCTTCAGCTTTTTCCCTTTTTAAAATTAACATCTACAGTCAATGTTAACCGTAACAAATACGATAATTCATCGGTAGGAGGAACGTCAAGTGGCAGAGGCGCACAAGCTGCCGGTGCCCTGACTGCAGCACTGTCTTATCCATCCTATTTACCAATTAGAGATGAAGGCGGAGAGTACACACAGTATTTAAATATTCCTAATGCTGTGGCTTTGCAGGAGATTGGTGATGACACGGAAACGGAAGGAACCTATTTGAATTTTGTTGCCGATGTGGATATTATCAAGAATACATTAAAAGGTAGATTGCTATACGGTAACAATAAAAATAATACGAAGCGCTCAGTTTATATCCCTTCCTATGTATACTTCGATCAAATGTACAGTTCAAGAGGGAACCTTGCGACCGATAGCCGCGAAAATCAAACGTTTGAAGCAACTGTAAGTTTTAATAAATCAATCGAAGATTTAGTAACATTTGATGTTGTCGCTGGTGTAGGGAAATATTTGAATTCAGCGAATGGACTAAATGTGGCGTACGACGGGCAGCATGATGCGATAGGAAATGATAACATCAGTGCAGCCAGTGGTGTATATAAACCAGGTTCGTATCGCCGCGACAATGAAAAGAGATCACAGTTTGTTCGTGCAAATATTGATCTCTTGGATCGATACGTTATTGCTGCCACGCTTCGTAGAGATGGTACCGATAAGTTTTTCCCGGAGAAAAAGTACTCTTTATTTCCATCAGTATCGATGGCGTGGAAAATGTCAAACGAAGGTTTTCTTAGTTCTGTTTCATGGATTGACTTGTTAAAATTGAGAGCGAGTTATGGTGTAACAGGAAGCGATAACCTTGGTACTACATTGTATGGAACATACAAACCATACAGTCGCGTGAGTTTTAATGGAGGTTCAGTTCAACATATTCCAATCACTCTGAGAGGGTTGGATTATCCGAATGTCACTTGGCAGAAAACCACGATGAAAAATATTGGAGTTGACTTTTACGTTCTGAAGAACAGGTTATCCGGTAGTTTCGATGTATTCCAAAACGATATTACCGATATGCTTGGCGATGCAAATACCGCAGGCTTGTCAATGTTCGGATCGTACCC
This sequence comes from Sunxiuqinia sp., assembly GCF_055140945.1. Classification (NCBI taxonomy): domain Bacteria; kingdom Pseudomonadati; phylum Bacteroidota; class Bacteroidia; order Marinilabiliales; family Prolixibacteraceae; genus Sunxiuqinia; species Sunxiuqinia sp. The sequence continues at coordinate 24,774 of NZ_JBSQYS010000029.1, read as the reverse complement.
AATAAACGGAGCACATCTTAGAAGAAGTGGTTGGGATGCCAATATTACCGGGAAGGTAATTCAAACGACCAGTTTCGTTTGGAATTCTACATTAACATTATCAAGATACGACGCTATTTGGAAAGAAAGAATGCCAAATTACGATTACAATGACTTTGAACTACAGGAAGATGCTCCGGTTAACGCGCGCTACTATTACGAAACAAACGGCATAATAAATGGTGATATGAGTAATATGCCGGCTTCACAACCCGAAGAAGCCCGTCATCCTGGTTATCCTGTTATCGCAGATAAAAACGAAGATGGCGAGATTACAGTAGATGATATCGTAATGACAAACGAGGTTCCGGATATTTATTTTGGTTTTGGAAATACGTTTACCTATAAAAACTTTGATTTAGATGTATTTGTGTATTCACAGCTAGGTGTGAATAAGTATAACTACGCACTGGATTGGGCTCATGCAGGTAATCTGGCTAACCAAGTACAAAACTCAAATTCGTTTGCAAAAAGGATTTGGAATTCAGAGTCTAATCCTGATGGGACAATGCCAGGTATTGCTTGGAATCTTGCTTCGGTGGCTCTACCTGGTAGTGCTGGCACAGATGTCGGCTTTCAGGATGCTTCTTTTTTACGCGTGAGAAATATAACCCTGGGGTACAATATCGCTGGACGTAGTTTAGGTCTCATGGGTGAGTACGTGAGCAATATCCGTATTTATGTCGATGCGCAAAACCCGTTGACTTTCACAAACTTTGAAGGTTTTGACCCGGAAGTTAGAAGCGGTGGAGACTATAAAGGAGGCAAGGCTGAATATCCACAAACGAGGACCTTCTCTGCAGGAGTGAGAATTAATTTTAACTAAAAAATTAATAATGATGACAATGAAAAATAAAATAATAGCTTTAATAATCATAACATCTTCCTTGTTTTCAACAAGTTGTGAAGATAACTTTGAACCCAAAATATACGGGAGCCTTTTTACGACTAATTTTCCTCAAACAGAGTCAGATTTTGAGTCTTACATGATGGCTTGTTATATTCCGTTCTCTGTCAATTGGGTATACAACTTCACTGGTGTAAACCAGCATAACTTTTATGTGCCTGAAGGTGGGATCATTCGCGTATTCGATGTTACATCAGACCTTAGTAATGCCTGGGAAATAGGTACGTGGGGTGGTGCTTGGAGCCTTCTTTCACAAGCCAATTATGAAGACTGTGTATATTATGGACGTAGCTCAAATAGTAGTGTTTCTCATTTTGAAAAAGTAAGGGACATTACCCGGTTTACGCAAATTATCGGCGATATCCAGGGAACTGATGTGCTTACTGATGCTAAAAAGAATGCTTTGGTGGGAGAAGCCAGATTATTACGTGGTTTGATGATGTACTACCTCATGCACATTTACGGTCCCGTCCCGGTTATCCTCGATCCAGCTTTGGTTGGAGATATTGAGGCTGAGGAAAGTTTGGAGCGTCCTACCTTGGAGCAAATGACTGAATGGATTACAGATGATTTTGAATTTGCTGCAGCAAATATGCCAAATAATCAACCAGATGGAAGATATACTGCCGATTACGCTCGGTTTTGTCTAATGCGTCACTGTTTGAATGAAGGTTCTTATATGAGCGGATATTATGATAAAACTATTGCGATGTACAATGAACTTAAAACTTCCGGATATGCTTTATTCCGCAATGGGGGAGATGATGCATACGCGAACCAGTTTAAGCAGGGTAACAAGTTTAATGTTGAGGTGATTGCTGCGGTTTCGGTTTCTGATGCCGGCGATGGATCAGCTGCAAATGGAAACTTTAATCCGCTATCATTCTATGTTCTTCCCTGGGATGTATCAAAATACCAGGATGAGGAGAAGACAATACCGTCTCCTTTCTATCCACAAGGTGGCGGATGGGGACAGTGTTTCAATGTGTCTCCAGAGTTTTATGATACATTCGATCCTGAGGACAACCGCGCCAATACCATATTGACCTCGTATGTTCGGAACGATTTTACAGTGGTTACCAGGGACGATATTGGTGACTTATGGTCGGGGTTTATTATTAATAAGTTTCCGGTAGAAGTTGAAAGCTCATTCCAACCGACCGACATTCCGTTAGCTCGTTGGGCCGATGTACTATTGATGTATGCCGAAGCCGTGGCCAGAAAAAATCAGACTGTTCCCGGTGGTGAAGCTCTTCAGGCAGTCAATGATGTTAGAGATCGTGCCGGTTTGTCTCCGCTAGCTGGTGATGCTGTTGCAAGTTACGATGGTTTTCTGGATGCACTTTTGATGGAGCGCGGACATGAATTAATGTTCGAAGGATGTAGAAAAATCGACCTAATCCGTTTCAATAAGTACCGTCAATTAACAGCAGAGCGTAAAGGTTACACGCCAACAAGTCAATACTTTCCAATTCCAGACTATGCGGTAAAACAAGCAGAGTCGTATGGAAAAACACTAACGCAGTGGTACGAACGTCCTGGATTTGATCAGGATAATTAGGCAATTGTGAAATGAAATTAAATGCTTTATACCGGCTTCAAGTCAAGCCGGTATAAAGCATTTTTCTGTACTTTAGGTCGGAGGTTTTTCAGAATTTAGATTCAAATTTAAAAAATTGCTTTAACTTATTTACCCAAAGTAATCTTCAATCAATACATAAACTTATAAATTTCAAGCGATGATTCATTCAAGAATATTCATTGTGTTATTGGCATTTTTTCTATTCACATCGTGCTCCAAGAGTTCTGAGTCGCAGAACAACGATCAAAATACTTTTGCCAAAGGCGCTGACATTAGCTGGCTTCCACAAATGGAAGCCGCAGGTTACAAATTCTACAACGACGCTAGAGAAGAAGAAGACTGTTTCAAAATATTGAAAGATCACGGAATCAACTCCATCCGGCTGAGAACTTTTGTTAATCCATCGGATCATCCGCAAAGCGGTCACTGTAGTAAGGATGAAACCGTGGAAATGGCTGTACGCGCCAAACAATGGGGAATGCGGGTGATGATCGACTTTCATTACAGCGATAGTTGGGCTGATCCGGGTAAACAGCGTAAGCCAGCTGCATGGGAAGGACATGACTTTCCAACCTTGCTCAGCGATTTATACGATTACACTTTTGATGTGATGACAGCGCTTAAAATAGCAGGAATCACTCCGGAATGGGTTCAGATAGGAAACGAAATTCCGGGTGGAATGATTTACCCCGAAGGAAGCACCGATAATTGGGTACAACTCGTACAACTTATCAATAAGGGGTACGACGCTGTAAAAACAGTAAGTCCCAACTCTAAGGTTATCCTTCATGTTGATCAGGGCAATAATCGGGAGCGGTTTCGGTGGTGGTTTGATGCAGCTACCGAACATGGTGCAAAATACGATGTGATTGGTATGTCGTATTATCCTTTCTGGCTGGAAGGTAAGCCCGACTACACGCTTTCAATTGATGACTTGAGTGCTAATTTGAAAGATATGGCGACGCGTTATGGGAAGGAAGTCATGGTGGTAGAAACAGGAGGCGAAGATACCAAAGTTCAAAATACGTATGATATGCTGAAGGAAGTAATCAGAAGAGTGAAAGCTGTGCCTGACGAAAAAGGCTTGGGCGTGTTTTACTGGGAACCTCAAGGTGCCAGGTCCTGGAGTCGATATCCTTTGAGTGCATGGGGCGACGATGGGAGGCCAACGAAGGCATTGGAGGCATTTCTGGAAAATTAGCTATTTTTACGGGCACTCTCAATTATGAATATGAAATATCTCAAATCAAGATGAAGAAACTAACCACTATTTTATTGCTGATCCTTTTTTTTATAGCTGGTATCTTGCCGGTTCAAGCGCAGCACCAATCGATACTACTCGAAAAGAACTGGAAGTTCAGCAAGGGGGATTTCGAGAATGCTGAACAGCTCAATTTTGACGATGCTGACTGGGAAACTGTCACGGTTCCTCATGACTGGGCCATTTATGGGCCATTTGATAAAGACGTGGACAAACAAGTTATTGCCATTAGTCAGAACAATGAAAAGGAGGCCAACGAAAAAACAGGGCGTACCGGAGCGTTGCCTCATATTGGTGATGGTTGGTACCGAACAACTTTTCAGCTTCCTGAACTTGAAGAAGGCAGCCGTGTTTTGGTAGTATTTGAAGGTGCGATGAGTGACCCGGAGGTGTTTGTCAATGGTGAAAAAACAGGTGAGTGGGGCTACGGGTACGCTTATTTTAACCTGGATATTACCGATCAGGTAAGGGCAGGCGGAAATAACCTGTTGGCGGTGCATCTTTCGCCAAAACCCTTGTCATCGCGTTGGTATCCTGGCGCCGGACTGTTTCGAAAAGTACGTATTCTGGTACTACCTGAGAATCATTTCCAATTGTGGGGAACTTTTGTGACCACCCCTTTCGTATCCGATAGTCTGGCAAAAATCAATATCAAAACCAAGGTTGAAGGACAGAACCTTCGGTTGGAAACAGCCATAAAAGATACTGACGGAAACGTGCTGGGAAAAGCTACAGCGACAAAAATTTTCGGCAATGAATTTGAACAAGACATAGCCTTGGAAAACCCCCGGCTCTGGAGTCCGGAATCGCCTACGTTGTATTATGCGGAGTCGAAACTATACGATGAAAATGGCGAGCTTCAGGATGAGCAGACCACCCGTTTCGGCGTTCGCACAATCAGTTACAAGGCCGGAGAAGGATTCAAACTGAACGGAGAAGTACGTAAGTTTAAGGGTGTTTGTCTGCATCACGATCTGGGGCCTTTGGGCGCGGCGGTCAATAAGGCGGCTCTTCGACGCCAGATACAACTGATGAAAGACATGGGTGCCAATGCGATTCGCAGTTCACATAACATGCCGTCAATGGAGCAACTCGAACTTTGCGATGAAATGGGGATGCTGTTTATGGCAGAAAGTTTTGACGAGTGGAAAAAACCGAAAGTAAAAAATGGTTATAATCGTTTTTTCGACGAATACCATGAAAAAGATATTGTGAACCTGGTGCGTGCAACCCGCAATCACCCTTGTATTGTTATGTGGAGCAGTGGGAACGAGGTTCCCGATCAGCATGGCAGTGAAGGTGTAAAGCGCGCAAGAAAGCTACAGGATATTTTCCATCGCGAAGATCCGACACGTCCTGTTACAGTTGGCATGGATCAAGTGAAAGCCGTCATGGCATCCGGGTTCGGAGCCATTGTGGATGTGCCGGGGTTAAACTATCGAACGCATCTTTACGAAGAGGCTTTTGAGCGTTTCCCTCAAGGGATTCTTTTGGGTTCTGAAACAGCATCGACAGTCAGCTCCAGAGGGATCTACAAGTTTCCCGTTGAAAAAGCGGTTGGGAAAAAGTATGATGACGGCCAGTGTTCCTCTTATGATCTGGAATATTGTAATTGGAGTAATCTGCCGGAAGATGATGCTGTGTTGCAGGATGATAAAGATTGGGTGATTGGCGAATTTGTTTGGACCGGGTTCGATTACCTCGGGGAGCCAACTCCATACGATCAATATTGGCCTTCGCGCAGTTCCTATTTTGGTATTTGCGATTTGGCCGGTTTGCCCAAAGATCGCTATTACTGGTACAAAAGCCGCTGGGATACCGATGAGTCGACCTTGCACGTTTTGCCTCACTGGAACTGGAAAGGCAAGGAAGGCAAAACAATCCCGGTGTTTGTATACAGCAGCTATGATAGTGCCGAGCTTTTCGTTAATGGTAAAAGCATGGGTATGCGTACTAAAAACGACAGTTCGAAATTGGAGCGTTACCGTTTGATGTGGGATAACGTGGTTTACGAACCCGGTGAATTGAAAGTAGTTGCTTTTGATGTGAACGGACAACCTACTGAAGAAAAAATAGTTCGCACTTCGGGAATTCCCCATCGCATTGTGTTGGTTTCGGATCGGTCAACAATCCAGGCGGATGGCAAAGATATCAGCTTTGTAACCGTTTCGGTGGTGGATAAAGAAGGTATTCCTTGTCCCACAGCAACAAATCAGTTAAAATTCAAAGTCGATGGTGCTGGGAAATACCGAGCTGCCTGCAATGGCGATGCGACGTCCCTGGAGTTATTCCATCTACCAACCATGAAGTTGTTCAGCGGTAAGTTGGTGGTCTTGGTGCAAAGCACCGAACTGCCCGGGGACATTGAATTAGCCGTTTCGGGAAAGGGATTAAAAGGAGAAAAAATCACGGTCTTGTCCACTGACTAATTAAAAACACTTGGATTCAGGGGAAAGAATTAGGTAGCTGTTCATGGTAGAATGGGCGCAGAGGAGGTATTTGGCTTGTTTTTAGTGTGTCCCAATGCTTCGCTTGCTGACTTTCACAAAGGAAGCAGGACTGGATCCAATGTGTTTGGTGAAAATTCTTGTAAAGTAATAAGGATCATTGTAGCCTAGGCGATAGGCTACTTCCTTTATCTTTAGCGATTGATTAGTTAACAGCCTAATGGCTTCCTGCATTTTTAAATTAATAAAATAGTCTAGTGGGGAAGAGCCAGTTTTGTTTCTAAAAATTTTTGAGAAATGAGATTCAGACAGGCATACCTGTGAGGAGAGGTCACTTATTTTAATACTGCGATTAATGTTTTTCTGCATAAATGATATGGATTGATCGACAGGATCCGTACCTTTTTGACCTTTAACTGCCCGGAAGGTATCTACAAAGAAAAATGATGCGAGCAAATTGTTTAAACACAGATTAGCGTAGATGATGTTATGCGTTGAAAATCCAGATTCGAGTGCGCTCAAAAGTTCATTGAATATGTTGATGCGGTCGTCAATTCGGGATTTGGAGGACTGCTCAATCGGGGTCACTTTGCCAAAGAATTCATTGAAAAGGAAACTCCTCTTACCTCCAAAATGCATCCAGTAAATTGACCAGGGAGCATGCTCTGATGCCCAATATTTATGTGCCTCATGCGCAGGAATGACAAAGTAATGATTGGCTTGAAGTTTATAAACGTTACTCCCAAAGTGTATTGAACCGGCACCATCAATGCAATAGATGAGGATATTCTCATTTATTCCTGTTTTTCTTTTCCGATAATGTGTTCGGGCGTGGGGGTAAAAACCAATGTCACTAATATAAAGGCCACCGATTAACGGATTATTCTTGATCGATTTAAGTTGTTTCCTGGTCACGACAACACTTCGGTCACCAAAAAAACTATCCGTTTTTCCTTCAATCGGCTCTATTGTATCGGTCGTCGCTTTCAAAATTTAAAAGATGTCCTCCTGGCAATCGTTTAGTCTATTTAATGTGTTTTTTGCTCTTTTACCCTTGTGGAAGTCACTTGACATTTCAGACTGTCAATTTCATTTAGAGTTTAAATATCAAGTATTTATCGCTTTTCGATTTGCTCGTGTCGGTTAGGTATTCCTTTGATATGTAAAAATAGATAAATAATCGGATTGTCCAATAAATAGCATGATTGTCTATTTATAGAATCTGACCGCTTGCTTTTCTTTGTAAACTGTGGATGATTAGGAAAATTAGAATCATTAAATTGTGTGAACCTATTTTGATAGAATAACCAGTATAATTCAACAAACCCAAAATGAGCAAATTAAACACGAAATACATCTTTGCGATATCGATGGTATCTGCCTTGGGAGGCTTATTGTTTGGCTACGATTGGGTCGTGATTGGTGGTGCAAAACCTTTCTACGAGAAGTTTTTCGATATCGCACAATCGCCAAATTTACAAGGATGGGCGATGAGCAGTGCCTTGCTCGGATGCCTGTTAGGGGCTATTGCTTCCGGGGTGTTTTCCGATCGCTACGGACGGAAAAAGCTACTGATCTTCTCCGCTTTTCTGTTTACCCTTTCGGCCATTGGAACGGGAGCTTCCAATCTATATTATATCTTCATCATCTACCGCATTTTGGGAGGTATTGGTATTGGATTAGCCTCAAATTTATCGCCCATGTATATTGCGGAAGTGGCACCGGCCGCTGTGCGCGGAAAGTTTGTCTCGCTCAATCAGCTCACCATTGTTGTTGGCATCCTGCTGGCACAACTGGCAAACTGGCAAATCGCTGAGCCTGTTGCTCTGGGAGCAACCGATGGCGAAATTCTGGCCTCGTGGAATGGGCAAATGGCTTGGCGCTGGATGTTTTGGGCTGAAACGATACCGGCCGGTTTATTTTTTATCCTGATGTTCTTTGTCCCTGAAAGTCCACGTTGGTTGGCCAAGAACGGAAAAGAGGCCAAGGTAGAACGCATTCTGTCCCGCATTGGAGGAGCCGACTACGCGCATAAAGAATATGCCAACATCCGGGAAACACTGGACAATGAAACCGGCAAAGTCAATTATCGGCAACTGTTTGAGCCAGGCATCAAAAAGGTGCTGCTCATTGGAATTGTGATTGCCGCATTTCAGCAATGGTGTGGAATCAACGTCATTTTCAACTATGCCGAAGAGGTTTTTGAGGCCGCCGGCTACGGGGTTTCCGATATCCTTTTCAATATTGTGGTTACCGGCAGCGTAAACCTGGTATTTACTTTTGTTGCCATTTACACCGTCGACAAATTAGGACGAAGGGCTTTGATGATCATGGGCGCCGGTGGCTTAGCCGGTATTTACGCCTTAATGGGCGCAGCCTATTATTTCCATATTTCCGGCGGAATTCTTCTTTTTCTGGTTGTTCTGGCTATTGCCTGTTACGCCATGTCGCTTGCCCCGGTTACCTGGGTAGTACTCTCCGAAATTTTCCCCAACCGCATCCGCGGAGCAGCAATGGCTGTTGCAACGGTGTCACTTTGGTTGGCCAGCTTTCTCCTGACTTACACCTTCCCGCTGCTAAACAATGCCTTTGGTGCGTCGGGCACATTCTGGCTTTACGGAATTATCTGTTTGGGTGGGCTGGTTTTCATATTAAAAAAATTGCCTGAAACCAAAGGAAAATCTTTGGAAGAGATTGAACACGAAATTATAAACTAACTAAAATAAGATTCTATGAAAACGATTCAATTTTTCGTATTACTTGTGGCCGTTTGGGCGTGCAGCCCGGAGCAAACACAGAAGATGGACCTGAGTGGAGAATGGCAATTTAAGATCGATTCGCTTGATGTTGGAATCACCGAAGAATGGTATTCCCAAAATCTTACTGAACGGGTTACCCTGCCCGGGTCAATGGTTGAAAATGATAAAGGGTTCGACATTGCCATGGAAACAGAATGGACAGGTGGCGTTCAGAACCCGGAATGGTTCAATGATCCAAATTATGCACCTTATCACGACTCTGAAAATGTCCGATTCCCGTTTTGGCTTCAACCGCTGAAAAAATATACTGGTGCTGCCTGGTATCAGAAAAAAGTGAGCATCCCCGAAGACTGGAAGGGCAAAAATATCTTTCTAAATCTCGAACGTCCACATTGGGAATCGACCGTTTGGATCAATGGTGAAAAGGTGGGGATGCAAAACAGCCTCGCTACTCCACACGAATTTGATGTTACATCTTTTCTGAACACTGGTGAAAACCTGATTTCCATTTGCATCGACAACCGCACTAAAGATCTTGATGTTGGTGAAAACTCGCACAGTATTTCAGACCATACCCAATCGAACTGGAATGGGATTGTTGGAGATATTTCATTACAAAGTGCCGACAAAATCCATTTTAAGGATATCCAGGTTTTTCCAAGGACGGAATCAAATTCGGTTGAAATAAAAGCAGTTGTTAACAATACGTCTTCCGAAAAAATAAATATTAGCGTTGAAGTTGAAGCAAAGCTTAAGAAATCAGATAGCACAGCGGAAAAGCAACAGTTTGATTTTTCAATTCCCACAGGAGAAAGCAGTATTAGTATGGAGTATCTGTTGGACGATGATGTCCTGACCTGGGATGAATTCAACCCAAATGTTTACACACTTTCTGTAGAAATGGCTTACGATGCAGGGAAAGATCAGCAGTCTGTCGATTTCGGATTCCGAGATTTTACGGCCAATACGTCAGGCTTGTCAATCAATGGTCGCCCCATCTTTTTGCGTGGGACATTGGAGTGTGCCATTTTTCCCTTGACCGGTTATCCGCCAACCGATGTCAGTGGATGGGAAAAAGTATTCACAGCAGTTCAAGCGCATGGATTGAACCATGTTCGTTTTCACTCTTGGTGCCCGCCTAAAGCAGCCTTTGTAGCCGCTGATGAAATGGGAGTTTATCTCCAGATCGAATGTTCATCCTGGCCGAATCAAAGTACAAAACTGGGAAGCGGCTTGCCTATCGATCAGTATATTTATGATGAAAGTGAACGCATCGTGAAGTCCTACGGAAATCACCCGTCGTTTGTCATGATGGCATCTGGAAATGAGCCGGGCGGCCCCGGACATGTCGAGTATTTAAAAACATTTCTAAACGATTGGAAAAAAAAGGATGACCGCCGGTTGTACACCTCTGCATCGGGTTGGCCGGTAATTGATGAAAATGAATTTCATGTGACCCATAACAAAGTGCGCATTCAGGGTTGGGGCGAAGAATTAAACAGTATTATCAACAGTCAAGCTCCGCGAAGCGACTATGATTGGTCCGATGGTACTGCCAATCTGCAAAGTCCGGTTGTCAGTCACGAAATTGGGCAGTGGTGTGTTTATCCCAATTTCAAGGAGATCGAGAAATACACGGGTGTATTGAAAGCCAAAAATTTTGAACTATTTGAAGAAAGTCTGAATGCCCACCACATGGGACATTTAGCGGATAGCTTTCTCTTGGCGTCCGGTAAATTGCAGGCGCTTTGTTATAAAGCCGATATTGAAGCGGCTCTGAGAACCCCGAATTTCGGTGGCTTCCAGTTGCTCGATTTGCATGATTTTCCCGGACAGGGAACGGCATTGGTTGGTGTGCTTGATCCTTTTTGGGAAGAGAAGGGATATATCACACCCGAAGAGTATCGCCGTTTTTGCAATTCAACAGTGCCTTTAGCCAGATTGGACAAACGAATTTTCAGGGAAGGCGAAACACTCACCGCGAATATTGAGGTCGCTCATTTCGGAGAATCAGAGTTAAAAGGGGTTAATCCGCAATGGAAAATTTATGAGAATGAAACGGCGATCGCTGAAGGAACACTCGGGCAGCAAGATATTCCATTTGGCAATGCCATTAAACTCGGAAAAGTTGTTCACCAATTTCAAACGGAGGACAAACCACGAAAGCTCACCCTCGAAGTTTCCATCAACGAGTATGAAAATTCCTGGGACGTTTGGGTGTATCCAGCGTCAGAAGTTACAGTTCCTCAAAGCATTCGGGTTGTTGAGACGCTTGACCAGTCGACAATCAAGTTTTTGGAAGATGGAGGAAAAGTACTGCTGAGTCTTGGGAAAGGTAAAGTTGCTCCGGATATGGGAGGCAATGTTGGTGTCGGTTTTTCCAGCATTTTCTGGAATACCGCCTGGACTAACGGACAAAAGCCGCACACACTTGGCATTTTGTGCGATCCTGACCATCCAGCTCTAACTGAATTCCCAACCGAATACCACTCAAACTGGCAGTGGTGGGATGCCATGAGCCATTCCGATGCGATTCAGCTTGATTCATTTACCCCTGAATTAAGGCCTGTCGTCCGAATTATTGATGACTGGGTTTCCAACAGAAGACTAGCGCTCCTGCTCGAAGCAAAAGTTGGGAAGGGCAGCATCTTCATCAGTGGTGTCGATTTGGTCAATAATCTTGATAACCGGATTGAAGCGACTCAGCTTAAAAAAAGTATTCTGAATTATATGGCTGGCGATCATTTTGATCCAACTGTTGGGTTGAGCGTAACGCAGCTGAATTCGATTATAAAATAAATCACTGATGAACAAAATAGTAAAAGCATATCACGAGCCACGTATCATACCAACTTATGGACTTGGGAAGCCCGAAATCAATCCACTCTTCTTCGAGAAAAGAGTGTACCAGGGCTCAAGCGGGAAAGTTTACCCAGTTCCATTTATTGATAAGGTTTTTGATGAAAAGAAAGACCAGTCGTACGATGCGGCAGTCCTTGAAAACAATTTTGTACGTTTGGTGATGCTGCCCGAAATCGGAGGCCGGATTTTTGAAGCACAGGATAAGACCAACAACGGTTATGACTTCTTCTATAAGCAGGAGGTTATCAAACCGGCCTTGGTTGGACTTGCCGGGCCCTGGATCAGCGGAGGCGTTGAATTCAACTGGCCACAGCACCACCGCCCCGGAACGTATTTGCCAACCGATATTTTTATTGAAGAGGAAGCCGACGGCGTAAAAACCGTTTGGATGTCGGAATATGACCCGATGAACCGGATGAAAGGGATGCACGGAATCCGGCTTCGGCCGGACAGTTCATTGATTGAACTCCGTGGGCGACTGTTCAACCGCACCCCCTTAACGCAAACCTTTTTGTGGTGGGCCAATGTTGCGGTAAGCGTACACGAGGATTATCAGAGCTTCTTTCCGCCCGATGTGCATTATGTGGCCGACCATGCAGTACGTGCCATGAGTAGCTTTCCTTTTGCCGAAAACGACTACTATGACGTTCCCTATCATCAACGCCCGGGGAAAAATGATTTGCGCTATTACCAGAATATTCCGGTTCCTACCAGCTACATGGTTTGCGAAACGAAGTATGATTTCTTTGGAGGGTATGACTTTAAAACAGAAGGAGGTTTTATTCATGTGGCCAACAGGCACATTGCGCCGGGCAAAAAGCAATGGACCTGGGGAAATGAGAAATTTGGCAAAGCATGGGATCGCGAACTGACCGATGAAGGAGGTCCGTATTTCGAATTGATGGCTGGCGTTTATACCGATAACCAGCCTGATTTTACCTATCTGTTACCTTACGAAACCAAAACATTTTCACAATTCTGGTGGAGTTATAAAAAAGTTGGTCCGGTGCAAAATGCCAACAACGATTTGGCCATCCGACTGGTTATTCTACAAGGCAACAAACTGGATCTTGGGGTAGCAAGCAGCCGGAAGTTTGACAACTTGCAGTTTATTCTGAAAATTGGCGACCGGCAACAGGTTTTTAAAAACCTTTCAGTCTCACCTGAAAATCCATGGATTGAAAAAATGATTGGGATTGAAGCAGGACGGGAAAACACCGTTTCGCTCGTCATTTTAAATGATCAAGGGAAGGAATTGCTAGCCTACCAACATCGCGAAACAAACAAGCGGCGCAACCGGAAGCTGGCTAAAGAGCCTGCCCAGCCTGCCGATGTGAAGAGTAGCTGCGAACTGGAGCTGATCGGTGAACATCTCGAACTTTACCGGCATCCCACACGCTATCCCGAACCTTATTGGGTGGAAGCTATCAAGCGTGACCCGGCAAATTATAAAGCCTATACTTCTCTGGGCCGTTCGGAACTTAAAAAAGGAAAATTCAACAAAGCCGAAGCACACTTTCGAACAGCCATTGAAATCCAAACCAGCCACCATCCTAACGCGGCATCGGGCGAAGCCTATTATTTTGCGGGATTGGCTGCAGTGTATCAAGATAAAAATGAAGAAGCCTATGCTTTGTTTTACAAATCAACATGGAATTACGAATGGCGATCTGCGGCCTACTATCGTCTGGCACTAATCGATTGCCTCCGGGCGGATTATGAGCTGGCACTGGAACATCTGGAAGCCTCGCTGGATACAAACAGGCAGAACAACAAAGCTTTTGTACTAAAAGCAGTTATAAACAAACGCTTGGGCAACGATAAGCTAGCCGGAGAAACACTTACCTCACTCCTGAAAACTGATCCGCTTGATCAATGGGCAAAACATGTTCAGGCAACTTTATCAGGAAATGATGATGAGTTCTTAAAATCATCCAGGAATGATGGACAAACCATCGTTGATCTGGCGTTCGACTATTGTGAAGCCGGTTTTTACGAGGAGGCCATTCAGCTCATTCAACTGCACCATGCACATGAGCCTGCCGATTGTGCTGTGCCAAATCCGCTGAAACAAACGGTAATGACCCGATTTATTTTGGCCTGGCTTTTTGAGAAGATGAACAAGAAAGCGGAATCGGAATCCGTATTAAAAGAACTCTCAACTTCTTCGTACGACTATTTTTTCCCTTCACGAATTCAGGAGCAATTGGTGCTGGAATGGGCCATCCAGCAAAGCGAAGCCGTTTCGCTGGCAGCTTATGGGCTTGGAAATTACTACTTCAATCTGAAACGCCACGAAGATGCCATCCGTAGCTGGGAAAAAGCAGCCAGCGCTGGTTGCCGCTATGGCACATTGTACCGAAACCTGGGAATCGCGTATTGGAACACCAATGGCGAAGGAGAAAAGGCCAGAGAGGCTTTCGAAAAAGCGGTGCAGCTATCGCCCGAAGATATGCGCATCCAATACGAGTTCGACCAACTGCGGAAAAAGTTGAATGATCATCCGGCTGACCGTTTAGCGGATATTGAAGCCCTAAAGGAGAAAATATTAGCACGCGACGATTTCACGGTCGAACTGGCCGCCCTGTATAATTTTACCGGACAACATGAGAAAGCGCTTGAATTGCTTCAGAATAAAAGCTTCCACCCTTGGGAAGGAGGCGAAGGGCAAGTGTTGCGTCAATACACCTATTCGTGCTTGCAGCTTGGACAAAAGGCTTTACAGCACAATGATCCGCAGAAGGCACTGGCCTTTTTTGAAAAATCGCTGGATACGCCCGACAACTTGGGCGAAAAGTATCATCCGTTGCAGGCAGTAGCGCACATCAATTACTGGAGAGGAATGGCCTGTAAAGCACTGGGACAGCAGGAAAAAGCAAACGACTATTTCCTGCAAAGCACCCATGAAGAAGGCGATTTTGTTGATATGGCGGTAAGCGCGTATTCCGAATTGTCGTACTATAAAGCCATGTCGTTGATGGAATTGGGGCAATCGGACGAGGCTTTTGGCTTGTTGAAGAAGATTCGTCAGTTTGGTGAAGAGAAGCTAAGCCAAGAAGCCCGGATCGATTATTTTGCGACCTCGCTCCCCTTGTTGCTGGTATTCGAAGATGACATGCAGAAAAGGAATGAGCTGGAAGCCAAATACTTAATTGGATTGGCTGAATTGGGGCTTGGAAATAAAGAGAAAGCATCCAGGTTGTTTAAACAAGTGATTCAAGTCAATGCCATGCATGTTGGGGCTCATGATCAGTTATCTTGCCTGCCCGAATTTTGAAAACTGATTTAGAAGATAAAAGCTTGAAACAGAAAACGTAATTATTTATAAAAAGTAGCGATGAAGAAGACAATCATTGTATTTGTAGTGGTGTTAACTACGTTGGCGCTGCAAGCGCAAACAACCTACCAAATCAATATAGATCAACCTGAAAAGAACATCTTACGGGACCATCTTGATCTGGGAGGTGAAAATCCTGACGGTGAAAAAATTACCGTAAACAGCTATTACATTGAAAAAAACGGTCAGCCTTTTTTCCCTGTAATTGGTGAGTTCCATTATTCGCGCTTCCCGAAGAATTATTGGGAGCAAGAGATTCTTAAGATGAAAGCCGGAGGGATTAATGTCATTGCCACCTATGTTTTCTGGAATATACATGAACGAACTGAGGGGCAATTTGGCTGGACGGAGAACCTGAACTTGCGGGAATTTTTGCATCTGGTTGAAAAGCACGATTTATATGCCATTGTGAGACTTGGGCCTTTTTGTCACGGCGAAATGCGGAACGGTGGCCTTCCGGATTGGTTGTATGGTCGCCCATTTGAAGTTCGTAGCAACGATCCCGGCTACCTCGAATATGTTGATCGTTTGTATGGGCAAATTGCTGCACAGATCAAAGGGTTGCTATACAAGGACGGGGGACCTGTAGTGGGTGTTCAATTGGAAAACGAATACCAGCATTCCGCCGCTCCCTGGGAGTTCACTTACCCGGGCAGCAAAGTGGAATATACCGTTGCCGACCGGGACGCAGCATTGACACACGAGCAAATTACAGTTACCGATGGAAAAAATCCATGGTCGGAATACGGAAAGAAACACATGGCCAATCTGAAAGCGATTGCAAAAAAACACGGGATCGATGTTCCGTTGTATACAGCCACCGGATGGGGCAACGCCACCATTGTCGAGAAAGGAAGTTTGCCGGTAACTGCTGGCTATGCCTACCCGTTTTGGGCAGCGCCAAGTCCGTCGCCTTTCTATCTTTTCAAGGACATTCATAAGTATCCCGATTACAGCCCTGTGAGCTACGACACCGATTTGTACCCTTCAATTCCCGGTGAAATAGGACCGGGAATACAAGCCAAGTTTTCCCGTCGGCCTATTGTGCCTTATGAAAGTGTGCATCCGTTGATGGTTCGCATTATTGGCAGTGGCTCCAACGGAATTGGCTACTACATGTATCACGGAGGCTCGACTCCCCAGTTTGGTGGCAAGTTTTACAACGAAGAAGTCAATGGCATTCCCCGCATAAATTACGATTTTCAAGCTCCAATTGGCCAGTATGGGCAAGTTCGCTATCATTACAAGCATCTAAGAACACTTCATCTATTTCTCGATGCGTATAGCGACAGACTGGCTCCGATGAAGACCGTTTTGCCTGAGACCAATAGGGACATTGCGCCTGAAAATACCGATATCCTAAGATATGCCGTACGCTCGTATGGTGATTCCGGCTTCCTGTTTGTCATTAATTTTCAGGATCATGTTGAAGTCAAGGACATAAAGGATGTTACTATCGAAGTTGAAACCGGCAGTGAAACTATTTCCTTTCCCTCCAATGGAACATTCGACATTCCCAAAGCGACCAGTGCCATTTTACCCTTTAATCTGAAGCTTGAGCGTACGACAGTAAAATCGGCTACCGTTCAACCATTAACCATTCTTCATCGAGAAAATCATAATTATTACGTTTTCAGTTCCGTTACTGGGATTGAGCCCGAGATAAACTTTCCCAAATCGACCAGTATCTCCAAATCGGAAAATGCGAGAACAGTTAATACTGAAGGTCTAACAAGCGTTAAAGCTAAGACTGACATGCCGTTTTCATTTGTTGCCAACGGAGTTCATTTTCTAATTATTCCGCAGCGTATGGCTATAAATGCAGTAAAAATCAATGAAGCATTGTACGTTTCTGATGCAATAATAATGGAGGATATCGATCATATTCAGTTGATAAGCAGGAAAGCAGAAAACTTGCTGTATGTCTTTCCCGACGAAGCAACTATTACAAATGCTTCAGGAGCGAATGTAAAAAAGGAAAAACCGACTTATAAAAATTTCGATGCGTATTCTGTAACTTTTGAAGAGAAAAAGCCAGAGGTAAGTATCGAAAAGGTTAGTTCAAGTAAATACACCCTCCAATTAAATTCCGACATCTCAGACTTAAACGATGTGTTTGTGGAAGCTGACTACGTTGGAGACCGGGGGCTGGCTCTTATTGACGGGAAATTGGTCACCGATCATTTTTACCAGGAAAAGAAATGGGAAATTGGATTAAAAAAAATCGATGCCGAATTGGAAAACAATAAAATGGTCTTTGTTTTTCATCCTATGTATTCTGACTATCCGTACCTGAAAGATTTGAACCACGTACCTGAATTCAAAAATGGGAAGTTTATGGAAATAAAGGGCTTTGAAATAATTCCAGAGTACAAAGCAATTCTTCATTCATCGTTTTGAAAGACCAATTTTAAAGCATGGTAGTCTTGGTACTACAATTAGGCTTGAACGATTGAAGAAACGGGGTTACATTCCTTTACTGGAACTTCACAATCAGCTTAAACCAAACACGGTTTTGTTTCCTATGACTTAACGAACCGCCCGGTATGTGCCCGAAATCTGAATGTCCTGTGGACATTTTGATCGAAGGGCAGGAGCGTAGCTCGCATACGCTGGGTGGCGGGAGGGGTTCTCCGCTAGGCTTTTAGCCTAGCGGAGAACCCACTCGATTAGTGCTAGTAGTTGTCATTTTTATCTGTTTGTCAATATTTTAAACAAAGACTCATTGATGTAATAATTCCCTGTGCCAATCTTACTCTTTCTTAAAAGTCCGTCGTCTGCCAATTTATTTAAATAATTCGCTGCCGTAATCCTTGAAACATTCAAGTCATTTACTACAAATTCAATTTTTGTATAAGGATGTTTGAAAAGGTTATTTAATAAATCCTGACTATAAAATTTATAATTATCTCGAAGTTTGTGTTTAAACTCCTGCATTAATTTTTTTATCTCATTAATTAAATCAATCGTTTCTCTTGACGTTTTTTCAATACCGGTTATCATGAAAAGTAACCACTCTTCCCAATTTTCATTGTCTCTAAGTTGTTGCAAAAGCCTATAATAGTCCGCTTTATGTTTGATCATATAATTACTCAAATAAAGAATCGGCAAAGTTTGTAATTCTTCAAGAATCAAGTACAAAATGTTTATAATCCTGCCAGTTCTTCCATTTCCATCATAAAATGGGTGAATGCTTTCAAATTGGTAATGAATTATAGCCAATTTTATTAATGGGTCGTAGTCTGAGACTGTCGGGTCGTTAATAAACCTCTCAAGGTTTGACATTAAACGATTTATGTCATTAATGTCTTGTGGTGGAGTATAAACTGTTTCTCCTGTCGCTGCATTTTTAAGAGCCGTTCCAGAAAGTTTTCTAAACCCAGCATTATTTTTCTCTAGTTCACTTTGAATATCAATGATGATTGAATTTGTAATCAATCCTTTGTTTTTAACTAACTCAAATCCTTTTTTTAGTGCCGAGATATAGTTTTGAACCTCCTTAGCTTGTAATGAATTAAAAGAGTCAAGATTCAATTCTGATTTATATAGGTCGTCATGTGTCGTGATTATATTTTCAATTGCAGAGCTGTCCTTTGCTTCTTGGAGTCCTAATGTGTTGATTAAAATAATTTGATTAGGAATTGTTGAAGCAATACCTTTTAACTCAGCCAATGCAGCATGAGCTTTGGGTAGAGCTTTTAACACCGCTTTTGTTTCCACATCAACAGTTAAAGGAAGTTCTTTCAAGACAAAATCTTTATTTTCGGACATGATGTAAAGGGTTTTACAATTTCTTTACTAATGTAATCCTTTTTGTAAAGAAAATCGATTTTTCTTTACAGTGAATGATTGGTGTGTTAAAATAATTCGCTTTTTTATACATACGGAGACCAAAATTTCTATTAGCGCTAACGATTGAGCAAGTGCTCAAAGGTGTTGTTATTTTTACTATATCGAATTTAAAAGTGCACAATGCCTACCATATTAGCAAGTATTGTGCACTCTATTATGTTTTATATCATCCCATAAGTTTTCCAGAGGGTTAATAATTTTTTCTAACCCCCGTGAAAAAATATGCGTACAGATCTCCGCCGTTTTGCTCGATTCATGCCCAAGTATCGTTTTGAATATAATGCCAATCAAGCTCTTGTTCCGGTATAAATGAGTTGTTAGCCTATGTGTGATTGTGCTCTGAAAATCCATCCCGTATTGTTATACAGCGGTACAAAATAGCTAACTTTACAGAATAATTAATTTTGATAGCGATAATTTAGTTTCATTCAAAATAAGGTCTATTTAACACCCCAGGGGGGTACTTCCGAAGTACCCCCCCCACTTCAAAACCGACTCGAGTCGGTAAAAAGCTAACTCAAGTCGGTAAAATGGTAACTGCAGTCGGGTAAACAGTAACTCGAGTCGGTAAAATGGTGACTGTAGTTGGGTAAATGATAACTCGAGTCGGTAAAATGGTGACTTCGCCCGGGTAGTGGGTGGGCGAAGTCACCAACATGCAACCCGGAGTCAGGGAAATGGTGACTCGAGTCACCGTTAAACAAACTCGTGTCATGTTTCCCTAAACTGCAGTTCAATGCGGGTAGACTGGTCGCTGAATAAGTCTGGAAGAGTGTCGTTAAGAGTATAAAAATTGGCAAAAAAAAATCCGACTAAATTTCATTAGCCGGATTTGATGTGAGATGTATTTTATCAAATATTGATTTGCTCTAGTTTTTGCTTGAAGATATCCAGTTCAGTAAAAACATCCTTCTTCATTTCCTGCAACTTATGTTCGTATTTTTTAAAGAAGTCTTGGTAATAGTCAATACCATCCTGTAGGTTTTTCTTGAACTTCTTAAAATACCCCAATTGCTTTTTATCGTCTTCGGCTTGTGCTTCTTTCAGATTTTTTTCCAGATAATCAACATACATGTTGAGTTCTTTCAAAAACAAGTTCGGACGTTTGACATCTTTTAAGAGGTTGATTCTACCATAAATGTGATCAACCATTTTTTGCAGCGAAACTACTTCTTTGAAATAGGCAATGTTTGGCCCGGGGCAAATACTAACACCCTCTCTTTTGCTGTTCATTGTCAGTCCGTTTGCCAAATAGGTTGAATTGGTCAATCCTTCACACAAACATTCCTTTTCGGTTAGCTTACTCTTCTTCCATTGCTTTTCCGAATCAGTAAGTTCAGATTCATCCACTTCTTTGAGTTTCTTTTTCAGATATTGTTTCGAAGCCGTGCAGATGGGCTCTTCGGTATATTCCGTATTGAAAACCAGATAGCGCAGGGTGCATGGAAAGCCCGGTTTGTCAGCTTTCAGGTAGTTCTGAATTTCATTTTGCTGGCTGGTTCCTCTAACATTATTAAAATGAACACCAAGCGGAGAAGCATCGCTCAAATACACATCTTCTTCACCGGCATTTTTTAGCAGGTCCAGACTTTGCTTGTCAATATTACACGCTTCGGGAACCAGCATAAATGGGCTACCCCAGCCAATATTATCCAATTCGTATTCGTCTAGTAATAGCTGATGCTCTTCATTGGTTCCAACACCCCCCTGAGCAGTAATTTTCATCTCGGGAGCTTTTTCAAGCTCTGCTAAACCTTTGTCTTGAAGTCCTTTCTGGTAAACGTCAAAGGTAGACTCTAATAGCTCCTGGCGTTTTTCTTTAAACTCCTGGAGAATAGGACCTAATAAATAGCCCTGGGTGGCAAACGCATGTCCACCACAATTCAATCCTGACTCAACGCGGAACTCTGAAATCCAGATGCCTTTCTTTGCCAAAAAGCGTCCCTGAACCATGGCCGAACGGAAATCGCTTACCTTGAGGATAATCTTTTTCTTCAGTTGCCCGTTTTCGTCCGGGTAGAAATCTGAAAAGTTTTCGAGGTAGCTGTAAAGTCTTGGGTTCATACCCGCTGAAAGTACCAGAGACGAATTCAAATCGCTATTGGCAAAACCTCTCAATGCAGCATGCGCATCATTATATTCGGCCGGCAGTTTTTCGCGATCCTTAAAATTAGCTTTATCCAGTTTGGTCATGATGTTTACATCAATACTTCCGGGTGTCAGATGGTTGCGAATCCAGTTTTTTGCGTCCTGAACGTTTTTATTTTCAGAAAGCTGATTGAACTTTTCACGAATCTGGGTTGAATTAGGGAGTAGTTCCATGAACTTATCTAAATCACCTCCTTTTTTATGAAAATTGTTGACCAGCTCATCGTATTTATAGTTGACTAATTTGTCAACCAAATTGAGATAGGCCGTAATGCGTTTTGCTCTAAAGTCTTCTACTTTGTTGCTGATGTTTTGGTAGGGGAGGTCAAATTTTTCGCAATAGAATTCACGCATCTTCTCCATCAAAACGTCATCCACCAGCGAAAGAACTGACGATATTCCTAAATGTGCTACCCGTACAGGCGTGTCTAAAGTATATCCCAGTCCCATGACCGGAATGTTAAACGTATGCGAATAAAAGCTCATATATTTTTTTGATTTTACAGTAGAACGCAGCGACTAGTTATTCTTCCCAATTACTTATAACAAAATCCCGTTATCTACTCAGTTTAACCTGCGCAAAGATACCGATTTTTATTTCGTTTGAAAGAATATCGTTCAAAGCAACTTTGAAATAATTTATAATTTTTCAGACAAGGCCTTGCCGGTGTGTGAATCAGTCGCTTTCACCAGGTTTTCGGGTGTGCCTTCGAACAAAATATGTCCTCCGTTTTTACCACCTTCAGGGCCTAAATCGATGATCCAGTCGGCGGACTTGATAATTTCCAGATTGTGTTCTATGATAATTAAACTATGTCCTCTTGAAATAAGTGCGTTAAATGAATCCAGCAATTTTTTGATGTCGTGAAAATGCAGTCCGGTGGTTGGCTCATCAAAAATGAATAAGGAGGGCGAATCTTTTTCTTTGGAAAGAAAAGCAGCCAGTTTTACCCGCTGGCTTTCACCGCCTGATAAGGTCGATGAGCTTTGTCCCAGTTTCACGTATCCCAAACCAACATCCTGCAAGGGTTGAAGCTTTTTCGCAATCTTTTTCTCTGTCGTTCCTTTACTACTCCCAAAGAATTCGATCGATTCGTTAATGGTCATTTCCAAAATGTCGTGGATGCTTTTCCCATTAAACCGCACTTCCAGAATTTCATCCTTAAATCGTTTTCCTTTACAGCTTTCGCATAGGAGGTGGATGTCGGCCATAAATTGCATTTCAACTTTTATTTCACCTTCTCCCTGGCATTCCTCACAGCGTCCTCCATCAACATTAAACGAAAAGTGCGAGGGCTTAAATCCCTGGTACTTGGCTGCTTGCTGTTCGGCATAAAGCTTGCGGATTTCGTCGTAGGCTTTCAGGTAAGTCACCGGGTTCGAACGCGACGATTTCCCAATCGGGTTTTGATCAACGAATTCCACGGAAGTCAGTCGTTTGAAGTCGCCGGAGACCGTATCGTGTTGCCCGGTTTTTTCGCCGTATCCGCCAAATCGTTTTGCGATAGCCGGATATAAAATTCGGCTTACCAGGGTTGATTTTCCCGATCCGCTAACTCCGGTCACAACCGTCATGGTATTCAGTGGGAATTTAACGGAGACATTTTTAAGGTTATTTTCGCGAGCGCCTTTTATTTCGATAAAGTTATTCCACTTTCTTCGTGTTTTTGGAATCTCAATTTCTTTTGTGCCATTCAGGTAATCTGCTGTTAAGCTATTTTTTGCGGTCAGTAATTTCTCATGATCGCCCTGAAAGATTAGTTCACCGCCATGAACACCGGCTTCAGGGCCAATGTCGATAACTTCGTCAGCTGCCCGAATGATTTCTTCATCATGCTCCACAACCAACACGGTGTTTCCGATTCGTTGCAGTTTTCGTAACACTTTGATGAGCCGTTCGGTATCTTTCGGATGCAAGCCGATGCTGGGCTCATCTAAAATGTAAAGCGATCCAACTAAGCTTGAACCGAGCGACGTTGCCAGGTTAATACGCTGCGATTCTCCTCCTGAGAGCGAGGAAGACAAGCGATTTGTTGTTAGGTAACCTAATCCGACATCGTCCAAAAACTCCAATCGGTTTTTAATTTCAATCAGTATGCGTTTGGCTAATTGTTGCTCGTGCTCTGAAAACTGAATGTCGTTAAAAAAATCTCTTAACTCGGTTACCGGTAACAACACCAAATCTTGTATCGACTGCCCGTCGACTTTTACATAGCCGGCTTCTTTTTTTAGTCGGGTTCCTCTACATTCGTGGCAGGTTGTTTTGCCTCGATAGCGTGAAAGCATTACCCGATATTGAATTTTATAACTTTTCGACTCCAGCATTTTAAAGAAGGCCGTGAGCCCCTCAAAATACGAATTGCCATCCCATAATAGTTGGCGTTGCTCCTCTGTCAGTTCATAATATGGACGGTGTATTGGGAAGCTAAAATCAGAAGCGTGCCGGATGAGTTCGTTTTTCCATTTTTGCATGCTTTCGCCTTTCCAGCAAGCCACGGCATCCTGATAAACAGATAATGACTTGTCGGGAACCACCAGGTCTTCATCAATGCCAATTACTTTTCCGTAGCCCTCACAAGTGGGGCAGGCACCAACCGGATTGTTAAAGCTGAATAAATGTTCACTGGGTTCTTCAAACTCAATACCATCGGCCTCAAATAAATTTGAGAATGTTTTCTCAATAACCTCTTCACCCTTATATATTTTTACCAGGCATGAGCCATGACCTTCAAAAAAGGCAGTTTCAGTGGAATCAGCCATTCTACTGATGTTATCTTCTTCATCGCTTGCCTGCACTCTATCAATGACGATATTGCATTGCTCGGAGTAAAAATCAGCGTCTTTGTTTTCTAATAATTGATCAATGCGTTTGATTCCCCCGGGAGTTTCTATTCTCGAAAATCCTTGTTGCATCAATAGTTCAGCTTCTTCCAAAACTGAACGTCCATTCTTAGGAACCAAAGGAGAACAGATCAACGCACGGGTGCCTTCAGCAAAAGAGCTGATGTAATTAACCACATCACTCACACGATGCCGTTTTACTTCTTGCCCCGATATTGGCGAAATAGTTTTTCCTGTTCGTGCGAAAAGCAATTTCAGGTAATCATATATTTCGGTTGAAGTACCGACCGTAGATCGTGGATTGCGCGTATTTACTTTTTGCTCGATAGCGATCGCCGGAGGGATGCCTTTTATGAAATCAACTTCGGGTTTGTTTATTCTTCCTAAAAACTGACGGGCATAGGATGATAAACTTTCAACATACCGTCTCTGGCCTTCTGCATATAAGGTATCGAAGGCAAGTGATGATTTTCCTGAACCCGAAAGTCCGGTAATAACCATAAGTTTATTACGGGGAATTTTTAGTTCAATGTTTTGTAAATTGTGTACTCGTGCACCCTTTATATGGATCTCTGAAGCTGCTAATTTATTGTTTGTCATGGAAGCTGTGTCAATTTTAGGCGAGATAAATTTGTTTTTTATTCAAAAAACTTACATTTTTACCCCGTGCAAAAATAACAAATTGTTTTATTCATACTAAAAATCTGATTGCCTATAGAAGAACTTTACTTTCGACATT
>NZ_JBSQYS010000028.1:0-61451 GCF_055140945.1 Sunxiuqinia sp. | reverse complement strand
TGCCTGTTAAATCCAAAAAAACCGTACGATGCGCTTCAAGTATAATTTCTTCAGGGAACGAAAAGCCGATGGAGGGTTGCCGTTGCTTCAAATGAAAATCGATATCGCTTGAATTATGGATCATTATCTTTTTGAGCTGATGGTTCTCCAGACCGGCTTGTTTCGTTTTGATTTTAATAGAAGCCAAAAACAAAGGTGTTAGGAATTGTCGGTTGCCAACCAGTTGGTTATCGAAATAGGCTACTGTTCGCCGATCTTTCAAGGCTTGTTTGATGGCGCCTTTCGATTTCTCTGTTGCAAAAACCAGTGTCATTGGCCGGTGTGTTCCGGGGTAGGCCATAGCAATGGGGGCATGAACATCAGAATTACAGAGCAGGGTTAATTGCTTGCTTTTTGCCCATTGCAAAGCTTCCGGGTAATATTCTTTTTCATTGTAAACTTCAATACCATTTAAAATTCCCTTTTCCATCAGTTGTGTATGTTCCGTCCACCAAAGGGTGCTATCGGGCTGTTGTGCTTTCCATCCGGGATGATTCCAAAACACAAATGCTCCCTGCTCTTTCGCTTCCAGGCAAGCATCCATCCAATCTTCGCGCTCCAACAGGTTGGCATTGGTCACAAACAAAGCATTCAGATGCCCGGGTGGCATTTTGCGGGTAATCTCACTTCCGGGAATAAGCACCACGCCCATTTGATTGGCCAATGGTTCCGCAATTTCGTAGGCTCGGTTATGATCTATTTCAGCCAAGTCCTGCGAATGGGGCAGATATTCAATATGGTCCGTAATAGCGATGGCATCCAGTCCTTCTTGCCAGGCTTCCTGCACCCGGATGGTTGGCCACACATCACCATCAGAAAAAATGGTGTGCATATGAAAATCGCATTTCAGGGTTTTGTATCCCGGTATATCAGGAATGGCAATTTCGGTGCGACTCTGAGCCGAAACACAAAGGACTGAAATGAAAAACAGGAAACTTGTTACGTCAGACTTTAGGTTGCTCATGATTTTCAAAAATTTTGTGCAATTTACATAAATCCTTTTAAATGATGGTATTGGGAAGGTTAAAGAATTGTTTTGTTGAAATGAAAAAAAGGGGGGGGGGAGAAAAAACACTTTAAATCCACTAGTCATGGAATAAATTGGTGTTTTTACCTATAAACAAACAGTTCATATATATTTTTATTTATATTTACACTGTTTGTAGTAAGTAATTAAATACCACAAGGCTAATCTCAAAAATCAATAGTTGGAATTGTTAACTTAACACTCTCTGAGGAAAAATCCGAATTAGTTTGGAGACGTACACCAAAATCAACAATACAATTAGGCGAAAATCAAAAGAAATATTAAAGACTATGAGACATTTAAGAATGATTAAAAGAAAAACAATATCATTGATTTTAATAGGGTTTACAGTATTCTCCATTCTTTCCATCACTTCGTGTACAAAAGATAATGAAGAGATTCTACAAGTAACAACCGATGCGTTTAATAATGGTAGTTCCGATAGGAATATGTTAGTTGTGATTAGTGATTTGCATTTAGGTTCCAATCTTGCTTATTCGGAAATTAATAAAAACCTTAAACCATTGGAGGAGTTATTAAATAAAATTAGGACATCTACAAATGTAAAAGAGCTCGTGATTGCAGGTGATATGCTAGATGAATGGTTTGTGCCAGCAAGCATAGATACTTATAATGGCGGTTCACAAAGTGATTTCGTACAGCAAGTTGCTGAAACAAATAAAGGGGTAATTGATGCATTTAATAGTATTATCCAAGAAGGTAAAATTATCGTCACATATGTTCCTGGTAATCACGATTTGACAATAACTGAAGAAAATGTGGAACTTATTTTACCTGGGATAAATCAAGCAAGAGAAAATGTATTAGGTATTGGGGCATATTCACCAACATCGCATCCAGAAATAGTTATTGAGCATGGACATCGTTATAATTTCTTTTGTGCTCCTGATCCCTTTTCTAATCAAGATATTGCACCTGGGACAATATTGCCCCCTGGATACTTTTATACAAGAATTGCAGCCGAATGTATTGCGCAAGGGAATGCATTTGGAACAGGCCAAATAGATGCTATTACGGAAAATGAATCTGGGGATATTAGTCAAAACCTTTTGTATAATTATGGCAAATTATGGGAATATGTAGTCAGGAAATTTCCCCTAAACGAAGCTTTGGATGATAAAATCATTAAAACAAATATAAATGGTTTTGTTGGTAATTATTCTGTGCAAGATTTGATTCCAACTCAAACATTACCTGGATCATATATAGATGTTAATTTATATAAAGGAATACAAGATAAATGGGATGAAAGACAAGAACTTTGTCATATTACTGTTGATATTCCTGTGGCTCATGCTATTGTTAATGCTGATAGTCATCTTGAAACTGACAACCTTGCTCAAACTCAGTATTTTTTTAATCGTAATTCCGTTGAGAATTCAAGTAAGAGAATCGTTGTTTTTGGGCATAATCACCGAGCAAAAATCACTCCTTCCAGAAATTTAAATGGACAAGAAACTATCTATGCAAATTCAGGGACATGGATTGATCATCAACCTCCAACTAGTGGGCCAGGAGAAACTTTTATTGTAATCACTCCAGCTAATGAGATTTCATCAAAAACCTATGTAAAACTTTATAATTTTATTGACGAAGTTATAAACCAAATGGATGAAGATTCAATAGAGTTATAGAATAAATTGAATATTTGTATGAGTGAAGGCCTTACAGATGAGATTATTTTATGATTTCGTTGATCAAATTGTGTGTCAAATTGAAAAAAAGGCAACAACACTTAAAGGCTGTAACCTCTTGTTTGTTAAAGTTTAAACACCTGATTAAGAGTCAGATGTTCTCTGGGTGGGTTTAAGTTGAAATTTGATCTATAGCAAAACATAAAAACTTTCATAAATTCACGATAAAAAAAGAGTTTTCAAATTGATCCAAGAGTTTGCTATCATTTCACTAACATCAAAAAGCAAAAACCCTCTCAAATCAAGTGTTTGGGAGGGTTTTTAGTACCCGGGGCGGGAATCGAACCCGCACGATATTGCTATCACTGGATTTTGAATCCAGCGCGTCTACCAATTCCGCCACCCGGGCTTGAATTAGCGATGCAAAAGTAACACATTTTTTTTCTGCTCAAAAAAAATCGGAATAATATTTCTCTAAAAAGTATATCGGATCGAAATGGCTCCTCCATCTCCCCAAAAGTCAGAATTCCCGATCACGTTGAAGGTTGGCTTCCAATCGACACTAATGCAGATGGGAGCTCTGGCAAAATGATACTCCAGTCCTAAAATACCATCAATTCCAATGACGGTATAGGCATTATTGTCGTCAGCCCAATTAACCCGATTGCCATCCCAAAACCCGATGTGTCCGCCAAATCCATAATACCAGCTAAGTTCTTCAACGGTAGCTGTTTCGTTGTGAATTTCATACAGGCCTGTTAAGTTTATTCCTTTCCACCGGGTTGTCACAATTCCTTCAATGGCAGTATCGTGTTTAATGAAATGCTTGATGGTAACTCCATTTGAGAAACCACCTCGCAAACCAATGCCCGTGTTGTAGTTGGGCATTAGCCACTCCAGAAAGAATAAAGGCAAATACAAGCCCTGGAATTAATTTTTTTATCATGCTTCCCATTTTCATCAAATTAGCACAGTTGAAAATGTGCGATATTGACTAAGATAGTGTAAATGAATTAAATAATTAAAATGTTTTTGTGCTAAATGCAGGCGGTTTTTTCGAGGAATGGGGTTTTCGAAAGTGAGATTTGTTTCAAAAATTCTTTTGCTAGCTTAAGGGTATTTTCTTCCACAAGCATCTTATTTTTTGATAACTTAGCATTTGGTTATCCCATGGCTGACGGACTAAATAATGAATAAACAGGAAGAAAAGAGACTATTTGATCAAATTCGGCAAAGCGATGAAAAAGCCTTTGAAATAATTTTCAATACCTATTACGCGTCGCTATGTCTATTTGCAAATCAATTTTTTAAGGATAACGAGAAAGCCGAAGAAATTGTCCAGGACTTTTTTGTGAAATTTTGGAGCAAAAGGCAAAAATTGTCGATCGACTCATCGATTAAGAACTACTTGTTTCGATCCGTCAAAAATCACTGTTTAAATCAACTTCAGCACGAAAAAATTAAGGATAAGCATGTTCAATTTGTCCAGGAAAACTTCGACCAGGAGATCAATGAATCAGATTATTTTTTAGAAGTAGGTCTGTCTGAAAAGATCGCCGAAAGCATCGAATCCTTGCCTGAAAAACGACGTAACATTTTTAAACTAAGTCGGGAAGAAGGGTTAAAGTATCAGGAAATAGCCGATCAACTAGGTATTTCAATTAAAACAGTGGAAGCTCAAATGGGGCTGGCTTTAAAGCAACTGCGGGCAAAGCTCGACGATTATAAAGACTATTGGATTGGCTTGGTCATTTTTAGAATTGACCAAAAGTAATTAAGGGTAATTCGGTGCAGCCTTGTCTTGTAAATGATGGGAACAAACAAAAACATATTGCAGAAGGATTGGGAGCAGCTTGCCCGACAACTTTACGAGGAACCGGCAAATCCGGGAAAGGAAGATGTCGAATCCATTCTCGTTGAAGAAGCAGAGAAAAAGCGAATCGCTGAATTGTCTGGAAAAGTTGATCTTTATTTTAAAATCAAGCAATACAATACACCAAAGGCTTACGCAAAGGTGAACACACAAATTCATAGGCGAAAAGCCAGATCAGGGTCTAGAATAGTAACTCTTCGAACTCTAAAAATTGCTGCAGCCCTAGTGTTTGCGTTGTTTGTCGTCTCAACCGCTTATTACGTTGGAAAACAGCAGCTTTCCGGGCAAAATTTAGCCGAGATTAAAGTGGACGACAGCGGACTTTCACAAGTTGAATTGGCTGATGGAACGATTGTGACGCTGAATCGAGATTCAAAGATAAATTATCCCGATCAGTTCGGAAGTAGCAAAAGAGAAGTTTCTATTGAAGGAGAAGCCTTTTTCGAAGTAACACCTGATCCCAGCAAGCCCTTTATCATTCGTGCCGGTGAAGCAACTATTCGTGTTCTGGGAACGAGCTTTACGGTTAATGCTTACCCGGGCAATGATAGGATTGAAGTTATTGTTGCTACAGGGAAAGTGCAGTTTTCAAAAAATGATGTGGATCAGGCTATGAACCGGCTACTTCTTAATCCCGGAGAGAAGGGAACCTTCGAAAATAGGAGTAAACAGCTGATCAAAAGCTTAAATGCCGATCCAAACTATCTGGCGTGGAAAACACGGTCGTTTGTTTTTAGTGAGACTTCATTGAAGGAAGTCATCAGCCAGCTGAATAAAGTGTACCGTGTTCAAATTGAATTGAACGACCTCAGTCTAAACGACCTGCTTTTAAATGCTCACTTTGAAAAGGAACCACTGGATTTCATTCTGAAAGTTATCTCAGAGACCCATGGATTGTCGGTTTCCAGAACTGGTGAGCATTATTTATTGAAGAAAGAAGCCTAATCGTTAAAAACAAATTAAGCCATGAATACAACACGAATAAAAGTCGGTGCTTCAATTTTCATATTGATTCTACTGATCATATATTTTCCTTCACGAGTATACGCACAGGAAGAAAAGCAAGGAGATCCGATTCTGGATCAGAATATCAGTCTTTATGCTGAAAATGAATCACTGTCTAAAGTAATCGAGCAAATATGCGACTACTTCGACCTGGACTATTCATACAACTCGGAATTACTTGAAGGAAAGAATATTACTTTGAATGTTTCGAACAAGCCGATTCGTGATGTTTTGGAAAAGCTCATGAAAGATTTCTATCTCATTTTCGAAATAGAAAACAATCTTCTGGTTGTACGCGATTATGTTCCGCTTCGGGAATCTGTCGATTATGAGAAAAGGATAAAATTTCAACCAAGCAAAAACCGTTTTGAATTTACAGACCGGGGACGCAAATCAGTCACGTTTGAGTTTAAATCTGCCAGCAATCTGATTATTATTCCAGTCAACATCAACGATTCGGACACTCTGAACTTTATTCTGGATACCGGCGTTCGGTTGCCGATTATTACAGAACTGCCTTATGTGAATAAGCTTAACCTGAATATGATGAAGCCCGTGAAAATAAGGGGACTTGGAGAAGGAGAAGGTCTCACCGCATATCGATCAGGAAATAATACGATGAAAATAGGTGGGTTAGTGGCCTGGAACCAGGAAGTACAAATGGTGATTAATGACAATTTTCAGATCTCTCAAATACTGGGTATCCCGGTACACGGACTCATTGGCTTCGACTTGTTCAAGGATTTTGTTGTTGAAATAGACTATGACAATCAGAAAATTACAGTAATCCAGCCGGAGCGTTATCGTGATCGGGTTCGAAACAAAGATATTGTGATGCCTTTACACTTTGAGCACAACAAACCTTTTGTGAGGACAACTATTATGACGGATGACAATGAGGAAGTACCGGTTAAGCTACTCGTTGATACTGGAGCCAGCGATGCCATCTGGCTTTCAACCAAGTCTGATCATCGGATTGATATTCCCAGTAAACATATTGAGACTTTTCTTGGCAGAGGATTAAGTGGTGATCTATATGGAACGAAAGGACGGATTGGCGGAATCTGGGTTGGCCCACTGGTACTAACAGCGCCAATCGTATCTTTCCCGCAAAATGATATGATTGAAGAGTTAATTGTGGCAAACGATAGAAACGGCACACTCGGAGCTGAAATCTTACGGCGGTTTTTTGTGACGCTGGATTACCCGAACCATCAGTTGAAATTACGACCAACAAGTAAAGTGAAGTCCGACTTTAACTACAATATGAGTGGCTTAGATGTTTCAAGCCCCATGCCCGGATTACCTATTTATACGATTGATAATATCCGCAACGGATCGCCGGGTTATCGTGCAGGCTTGAAAGAAAACGATCAAATTATATCGTTGAATAATACAAGCCATAAATCTTTGTCTTTAAATGATATAAATCTTATCTTTCAAAGCAAAGAAGATCGGAAAATTAAGATGAAGGTGTTGAGGGAGGGGACTGAAATACAAACCAGTTTTCATTTAGAAAAAATCTTTTAGTGAGAAATAGTATCCTGTTTGTTTCCTTGCTTTTCGTGTTGCTGCCATTTGCATTGAATGCGCAGGAGAAGCAAGATAACTGCCCGGATATCAACGTCTCGATTCAGATTAAAGACGGAAAATTAATCGATCTGTTTGATCAAATTTCTACTTTAACAGGAGTCTACTTTTCCTATGACCCCAGTTTGGTTGATACCGACCAACCGATCTCAATTGAGGCGAAAAATCAAACGATTGATCAAGTCCTGAGAGCTGTTTTTTCGGATCGATTTTCATTTCGACTTCTAAAAAATCAACTCATCATTACTGTTAATCAACAAGAAGATGGAAGTGGGGATCCAACAGCAAGCATCAAGTCGGGTTTTAAACTAAGTGGAAAGCTAACCGATCGGCAAACACATCAATCAATTCCGTACGCCAGTATTTCAGTGTCCGGACATCCGTTTGGAACCATTTCGAATGGCGATGGGGAATTTCGAATAACAATTCCCAGCGAGTATAAGTCTGAAAAGCTGGTTTTTTCTTGCCTGGGATACAGTCAGCACCTGATTTCGCTGGATACGCTTATGCAAAGTGAATTGGATATTCAACTAACACCGATAAATGTTCAGTTAAAAGAAGTAAAAGTAACAGCGATTGATCCGGTGGATGTGATGGATAAGTTAATCGAAAATATTGAAACGAATTATGCCACTTCGCAACAACTAATGACCTCGTTTTATCGTGAGGTGTTGAAGCAAAATGATGACTACATCAATGTTTCGGAAGCAGTGATGGATATTCTAAAATCGTCTTACGGCAACACCTTACGGCAAGACAATATTCGCTACCTGAAAGGGCGAAAAACGAAGGAAGCCAGACCTTCAGTGCTCATGGTAGATTTTAAAATGCAAGGAGGCCCGTATTACATTACCAAACTTGATGTTGTGAAAACCAGAGATTCGTTCATCGATCCGGAGTTCAGAGAATATTATAAATACAAAGTCGACCGGGTAATTCTGTATCGCGGACGACCAACTGTTGTAATTCAGTTTGAACCTGATGGTCGATTTGACTACCTGACCTATGAGGGAGAGCTTTACATTGATCGGGAAAGCTATGCGCTTGTTTATGCTGCGTTTAGTTTGAGTAGAAATGGTAAGAAAGTAGCTCGGAAATCCTTAATTCGTAAAAAGCCGAGGGGGTTCAACGTTCGCCCCATCGAATTGAATTATAGGGTTTCATATAAAAATCATAATGATCGCTGGTATTTTAATGCCGCTCAGGCATCTGTCAAGTTTCATGTAAAAAGCCGTCGCGATAAAATCAATTCGGTCTTTCACAGTATTTCCGATTTGTTAGTGACCGATTATCGGGAAACCAACCTGAAGCGTTTTAGCCGACATGAAAATTTTAACTCCTCTGAAATTTTCAGTGAGATTATTACTGATTACGATGAAGATTTTTGGGGTGACTACAATATAATAAAACCGACAGAAGATCTTCGGAACGCCTTGAAAAAGGAACCCGCAAAAGAAAGTTCTTTTCATACCAATCAACCAACCAATCAATTAACTTCACAAAAAAGCATGCCATGAAAGCCAGATTATTAGCCATATGTTTTTTCTTATTTTCATTGTCAGCATTTTCGCAAAGCCCCTTGATCAACGAGATTGCTCAAAAGTTGAATGACTATTACCAATTCTATCCGAAGGAAAAGATTCAGTTAACCACAGATAAGGATGTATATGCTCCGGAGGAAATTGTTTGGTTTTCAACCGTGATTACCAATAGCGCGGGGCAATTAGCTAAACCCACCAGCCCGAAATATCATGTAGCGTTGTATTCCAGCAATGGAGTGCTGATTAGTAGTGATACTTACCAGACTAAAGCCGGGGTAATGAAAGGTGATTTGCTAATTCCCAGTGGTTTGGCTGAGGGCAAGTATGCTTTGGTGGCATACACCGACCTGATTTCGAAAGCCAATGAGGCCTTTTGTAAATTGATATCCGTTAACCCAAGAGACAAAGACGCTGTTCGTGTGATCGAAACAGAACGACCACCATTTTTGGTTCCGGGCAGGTCGTTTAATTATTCATTTTTGGTTGAAGAAATGGACGGCTCACCTTTTAAAAAGGAGAAGTTAGAATATGAGCTGTTCGATGGCGATAAGCTAATTTTAGATGATAAAGTAAAGTCGGATGGATCTGGAAAAGTAAGCTTGGAAATAACAATTCCTCAGAAAAATTATTCATCGCCATTAAGTATGAAAATATTCAGCAAAAGGAATGAGCTGAATTATTCGACTATTCTGCCTGTCAAAAATCAAAAAATGGATATTCAGTTTTTTCCTGAAGGAGGAACACTAATTGCCGGAACACAGCAAAAAATGGGGTTTACGGTATTCGATGAAATGGGAAATCCGCTATCAATCACCGGTGATATTTTAGATCAGGATGGGAGCAAAGTACAGACGATAAAAACCTTGCTCCCGGGGTATGGAATCTCTTCAATAACTGCAGAAAGGGGGCAAAAGTACAGTCTGAAGTTGACAAGTGCCTTGGGCGAAAATCAATTGTTTCCGCTACCTGATGCACAAGATGGGCTGATGATGACAATTACAAAAACTGATCAGGAATTTATTTACGCTAATCTCGTGCAAACTGACGATCAATCCAGCATGCTTTATTTGGTTGCCAATCAGAGAGGTTCTGTTGTTTGGGCCTCCGAACTTGAGATGAGTGGGCCGGCACGCCTAAAAATCCCTAAAGAACAATTTCCTGAGGGGATCAGCCTGATTTCGGTATTTGATGAAAATCAACAGGTGCTTGCTCGCCGAATGATTTTTATTGATCGGGAGGATGACACCCATATTGAACTTTCGACCCCGGATCATCTAAAAGCGGGGGAGGTTTTCAAATTTGGACTGAAAGCAAATGTTCCCGAAGATGCCGATTTGCCGATCGTAAACCTGTCGATTAGTTCGATGCAGGAGAAGCTGAATTGGCCTTATAAATGGAACAACTGGCTATTGGTCAACTCCGATTTGGAGAAGGTAATTCCTAATTTGGAGACTCTGATGTCGAAGGAAAACATTGAATCGACCATGAATCATATTTTAGTAGCCAACCAGCTCAAAAATTTCAACTGGGATGAGGTGTTGAATTTCGACCCGGAGCGGGAACAAACGAAGTATCATCAATCCGGACTTTCCGGGCAGGTTGTGAATCAGGAAAATGAACCTGTTCCCAATGCAAAGGTCAGCTTTCTGAATTCACAAAACATGAAGATTCTTCACTTATCAACTGATGAGAACGGTGAATTTTATCAGCAAGCGATTGAGTCGGATCAACTGGACAACTTTGTGATAAAAGCTATGGGGCCAGATGGAAACGAGAACTTAAGGGTGAGGTTTGAAAAGTCTTTATCTGAAGAGATTAAAGTATATGTAATCAATTTTATTCAATCGAATGCTGATCTGGCGCCTGCACAATACAGCAGTGAATTTTATCGAGACAATACGTTTCTATTTTCAGAAAAAGCAGAAGCTCCCAAGCAAAAAACAGAGCCGGCTTATAAAAAATACTTACAATCAGCAACCTCATTGCTGGACGTAATAAAAATGATCAAATCGTTTCGGCTTGATGGTGATTTGATTATTTTCCCGGGTGGAACCAATTCCCTCATGGCGCAGGATGGAGCGTTGATTGTTATTGATGGACAAAAGATGGGAACCAGCGCAAGCGTACTTAATACCGTTAGTCCGTTGGATGTAGAGTCAATTAATATTTCTACCAATCCAGTTGATATTCAACGCCACACAGGACTGAATTCAGTTGGGGTAATTGAGATTGAAACCAAAAGAGGCAAAAGTATAGAAGTTGCTGAACGGGAAGACGTTGAAGATATTCATCAAAACGGTTATCGTGTTGCGCGGGATTTCTGGTTGAAAAAGTCTGAAAAACCAATCATGCAGCCAACCACCCTGTTCTGGAGCCCGGCAGTTCGCATCAACCCTTCCGGCCAGTCCGAATTTGAAGTAATGGCTAGCCAGGTAGTTGGGAAATTTATTATTCAGGCTGACCTGATTGATTTGGATGGAAAGGTGACCAGTGTTTCCAAGGTGATTGAAATTATGCCAAAATAAAGGCGGAGCTAAATCATTAATCCAGTTTTTGTTGAAATAAGAGCACGTTAGGAAATAGCTGGCGCCGAGCGCTTAACAAGCAAGGAGAGATTTTGGAAGGTCAACAAAAAAAGAAAGTTTCTGGAGGATTAAGGAAGCAGATTCTTCTTTCATCGCTTGCGTTTTAATTCTAGTCAGACTCACCCCTGAGTTCATCTCAATCCTGCGGATTACTCTGACTTTTATATTATCCATAGTCTTTTCGCTCGCTATAAACTATCAACCCAACTTCAACCCTTTATTGAAGTTGGGTTTTTTCTTTCCCATACCGTCTGGCGACAATGCTAATGTAGAAGAGTTGAAAGGCGTGATAGATCATTACCGGGACTAAAAATAAGCTGCCGAATGACGATCCGGCAAACAGCACTGCAGCCATGACCGAGCCATGAACCAGTGATTTTTTCGACCCGCAAAACAGAACCGTAATTTGGTCTTCCCGGCCAAAATGAAAAGCTTTCATCAACAACTTCGTTCCTTCGAAAACGAAAAAGAACAGGGCGACGACACTAGCGCCTAAAATCAATAACTCGTGCACTTTTATGCTGGTAAAAACGCCATTCAAAAAAGAATCGCTAAAGCTCCGATACACAATGGTTAGGATAACCGACTTATCGAACAAGCTAAAATAACGTTTATTGCGGATGGCCCAATTCCCCCACCAACGATGTAAGAATAGTCCGATGCAGACCGGAATAAGGATTTGCATGACCAAATCGCCAATCACTTCGGCAAAAGCAAAGGCATCGCTTTGCTTCTCCATAAACAAGCCAACCCACAGCGGTGTGATGATAATGCCAATAATGCCGGAGATACTGGCATTGAAAATAGCACTCGGTATGTTTCCTTCAGCCAGAGAGACCATGACCACTGAAGACGACACTGTAGAAGGCAAAGCAGCCAGAAAGAACACAGCCAGCCAGAGAATTTCGTTTTCAGTACCTGCCAACAGCGGACGAAAAGCAAGCACCACCAAAGGAAATACGATAAAGGTGATGGATTGAATTAACAAATGTAAACGCCAGTTACTGAGATCCTTTTTCAGTTTTTCGGGACTCAATCGTAAGCCATAAAAGAAAAACAAGAGTGAAATGCCATATCGGATCACTACCTTCAACTCAATAGCACTTCCCTCGCTTCCAATTCCGGGAATCAGCCAGGCGAGCAGAATCATCAAAACGATGCCTGCGATAAATCCGTCGGGGAAAAAGCGTTTGAAGTTTTGAAAGCGACTGTTTGCCATAAAATGTCCATTCGTTCGAGCAAAACAAAGATGGCTAATTTCCGCAAGAAGCAGCAAAACATTAAGAAATATTAATAAACATCACAATGGGTTTCGCTGTTGTTTCAATACTTTTGTGTCCCTTACATCAGATCAATTTTATGGATTTTACGAAGATGACCCGATACCAGCCCAAAATGGAATACCGCCGTTTTGGCAAAACCGAGAAGGAATTAAGTGTGATCACCCTGGGAGGCATGCGCTTTAAACATGGCTGGAGCGATCCGCGCCATGAGATCCCTACTGATACGCTTGCTCAGGTGACCAAAACAGTGAAACTCGCGCTAGAGCAAGGCATCAACCTGATTGAGACTGCATATGGGTATAAAAAAAGTGAGACTGCTTTTGGGATTGTATTGAATGAAGAACTGAAGGTAAAACGTGACTCCTATTACCTGATGACCAAAGGAAACGCAAATACCGCAGAGGAGATGCGCACACTGGTGAATGAGCAATTAGAAACTCTGCAAACGGATTATTTCGACTTTTATGGCTGGCATGGCATCAATACCATGGATCTGCAGGAAACCGCCTGTGCTCCCGGTGGGCCGGTTGAGGAACTGCTAAAAATGAAGGAAGAAGGCATAATCGGACATGTTGGGTTTAGTACGCACGGACCTTTGGATGTCATTTTGAAAACCATTGAAACTGATCTGTTCGATTTTGTTAACCTGCATTATTATTACTTTTTCCAACGCAATAAGCCGGCTATCGATTTGGCCGCAGCAAAAGATATGGGAGTATTCATCATTTCACCCAACGACAAAGGAGGACAACTGTTTAATCCACCGCAAAAGCTGACTGATCTCACCGCTCCGTTGCACCCCATTCAGTGGAACGCCCGATTTTGTTTGAGCAATCCGAACGTTCACACCCTATCGTTTGGCATTACCGAACCTGAGCACTTTAACCCGATCAATGGAATCTTCCCGGCATTGGCTCCACTATCTGAAGCTGATGCGAACATTAAACAAAAGCTGGATGAGCAAGTGCGGTCTGATCCGTATGCTCACTACGAAGGCTACGAAATGCTGGGCGATCCGTCGGGCCTCAACATTCCAGAAATATTACGCTTTCGGAAGCTCTGGAAATGCTACGACATGAAAGACTTTGGATTTTATCGGTACAATATGTTTCAGGAAAAAGACCACTGGTTTCCGGGAAATTTTCCCACCTCAGAAAACCTAAAGCAAATTGATAACAGCAAGTGCCCGGATGAAATTCCGCTTATTGAGTTAATTGAGGAAACACATGCCGGCCTGTATAAACCGAAAGAAAAGAAAGCGTAAACATCCGACTTTTGCCTTGCGGTTGTCAATGGCATTTTTTTACTCA
This sequence comes from Sunxiuqinia sp., assembly GCF_055140945.1. Taxonomy (NCBI): domain Bacteria; kingdom Pseudomonadati; phylum Bacteroidota; class Bacteroidia; order Marinilabiliales; family Prolixibacteraceae; genus Sunxiuqinia; species Sunxiuqinia sp. The sequence goes on along the minus strand of NZ_JBSQYS010000028.1, from coordinate 47,543 downwards.
TTTTTATCGAGGAGTCAGTCAGGACTTTCGAACGCCATGCAACCGTACTTGGATAGTACATATCCAAAAAATCTTGTTTCACCCGGTCTTTTGACTTTTGATCCTTAAAGCCGAATTGAGCTCCCTGATTTCAATAATAGTTTTCAGTAAAGGTTCAAGTGCAGCGAATTGAGGCTCCAATCTTTTGCCTCCATAATAAATCCCTACCTCGTATTCGTATTGCCCTTGCAATGCTGCCTGACGCAGAATTGGGAGCGACTCTTTAATTATTTTATAGATGGCATTCAAGTGAAAAAAGCGGTATTGTAGTTTATCGATTGACAACTTTCCTTTTGGGATTAGCAGATTCGACATTTTGGAATAACCCGAATTAATGCTTTGATACAGCATTGGACTAATTACACAGTTTCTGTTTAAGTCGATATTGTTTTCGGTTACTTTCCTGAAGTACTTAAATCCATAAGGATTGAGACCGTGAATAAATACGACCCCCAGCTCATTGAGCGATAGTCTGCTCAGAATCTTATCAATGAACATGAGTTGAATAGCGCTACCGGTAAACCCTTCAATTCCGTGAAGTCCTGAAGTAAGAACCAGCAATTTTCGGGGTTGCTTCTTTTTCAATAAAAGACTGTTAGTTTTATAGCCAGAAACTGGATTGTATGTTAAAAACTATTCAAAATCATTATAAATTACAAAAAATATTGACATATAGTCTATCCTGATTGGCATGTAAACTTCTGCAACAAATAGAACCGCACTGTTGCTAAATAGCCTATATCGACTGGGATTAAGTAACATTTCGACAATTACCTTAACTGGCCAAACTCAAGCATAACGATTCAAATCCAAGCTAAAGACCATGCTCTTTTTAACAACTGTAAAAATCAAACTACTAATCACGATCACAACAGCTTGGCAATGTTTGCGTTTGTTTGTAGATTCGTACTCCGATTTGACAAGCACATTGCTTAATTTGATTATGCGGAATAATTCTTCGACGTGAAAAGGGATCCGTCAACCGAATTTTATCCAAAACGAAAAGGCGGTGTGAAATACAATACGCGAACAGTACAGATATTATTTAATAAATTATGAAATCGATTTTATTTATCGTTATTTCCTTATTCTGTCTTTCATTTACGAAAACAGAGGAGAAGAAAGAAATCAATAGCGCAAGTGATAATAAATCCGGGTATTACATCCTTGTCGAGGATTATACCGACCGGACAAACCACAAGTATCTGGTTGAATCGAAAGACTCCGTAGATGTCATCTTTAATAACTTCTTTGAATCTCAGCTTGCCCTTGGAAAGATCAACTATCCGATTTCAATTGATAATGGACAAACTAGCTTTTTTGTGGCTCGCGTGAAGCTTTTCGAATCGAGAAATGGAAAGACAAAGTTTAAGCATCTGAAGTATCCAAAGATATATAACAAACGGAAGCAAGAGGATTCAAACAAACGGGAACAACAGGATCCAACAGAGTTTTAGTATTTCTTTTTTGTTGTTGCGAAGTTCTATTTCAACCTACCATTCATCTAAATTATTTCGTATTTAAGCTTGTAAAGCCAGCCTTTTCATTTGCTGTGAAACGTTGACTTCACTCCTGATCTGTATATAAGCAGCCACGAAGGCTTGGCAGGGTACTTATTTTTCAATTCGACTGATCATATCGTTTTTAACAGATTTTGGCTTAGATATTGTTGATTTTTGAATCTCATGCTAAACTTGTCACAATAAAATATTTCATGTTGATTTTGGAAACAGTTGCGGATGGATCAGTTTTGTATTGTTTGGCAGCAAGTGTTTTAAGTGTTAGTTTGGCAGCGAAATTATTAGCTTTTAAAAGGACAAACTTAATTCATTTCAAACTAATATTATTATGGAAAAACTGAGTATATCGAAGATAATAGTTCTTGCTATTGCCATTATTTTGGCCGGATATTTTATTGGCAATATGCATAAAAATGGGATTCAATCGAACAGGCATGTTGAGGTGAAAGGCTTATCGGAACGCGAGGTTGAGGCTGATCTGGCTGTTTGGCCAATTCAAATTACACTCACCGGCAATGATTTAAAGCTGTTGAAAACTGAAATTGAAGATCAGAAAAAACAGGTTCAACAGTTTTTTGTCGATCATGGTTTTACAGCTGAAGAGCTGAGCATGGGATCGACCAATATTGATGATTCCCGTGCGCAAATGTACGGTGGCAACATGCAAAACCGCCAATATCGATATATTGTGAAAACCGAATTTACGGTGCGAACCGACGATGTTAGTCGGTTGCAGGCAGCATTAAGCGAATCTCTCTCATTGATATCGAAAGGAATTGTAATTGGATCGAAAAATACCTGGAGACCAGTGGAGTTTATTTTCACTAAATTGAATGAAATTAAACCGTCAATGATCGAGGAAGCCACAAAGAATGCCCGCGAAGTAGCCGAGAAGTTTGCCATGGACTCGAACTCAAAAGTTGGTAAAATTAAAACCGCTCGTCAGGGTTTATTTACGATTTCAGACCGCGATCAAAACACACCGCATATTAAAATCGTTCGAGTAGTTTCTACCATCGATTATTTTTTGGAAGACTAGCTTTTGAATAATTTGGAAGAGAACCGTGCATGCTTGCCTTCAAAAAAACACTAAATATTCCAATTGGCGCTGAGCGCCATTCCTACTGACTGTAGCCTGACTTTTGCGTAGCCAATATCTTCAAAAGGCAGTTTTAAGTAGGGTTGCAAACTGATGCTGATTTTTGAACTCAGCTGTTGTTGAATGTTTGCCTGAAAATTGAGAACGCTTAGCCAGTGTTGATTCTCGTTAACCAAATGAACATCATCTTGATTTGGACCGTATGGATTAGCATTGGCAAAGTAATATTCTTCGCGAAGCATAAGGTAGGAGGAAACTCCTGTGCCCAGACTAACCGTTGTTTTGCCACGATTGAGAATTGCATAATTGATATTGAGCGGAATATCCAACACGCGACAGTCAGCATCTACGGTTTCGCTGTTACTGCCAGATCCATAATTACTATAAGTGCTCAGATCTGCAGCATATACTTTTTTGGCGTACACTGCTCCGGTGCTGAGGCTCCATTTTTCAGATAATCCCAATGAGATTAGCAGACCAAAGTCACCCCCCACTGAACCCTCTCCTAAGGAATTTACACTATTGTAAGCCGGTGCAACCAATAAGCTAAGAGCAACTGATCGGGATGTACTAGCCTTTTTAGCAGATTCCAGCTCATTGGTAGCAAGTAATGGTTCATCTGTTGGTTCTGTCATTTCTTTGTAACGAACGGTATCAGTCTGCGTGAAACTTGCCGGATTTTCTTCGGGTAAAATTACCTCTGGTGTTTCATTGGAATCGGATGGTGTTTCGGAAATAACTTCAGCTATGTCATCAATGACTTTTTCAGACTCTTGGACAGGAGTTATTCTTTCTTCTTGTTTTGAATTCGTAGGTTCTTTGGTTGTTTGCGTTGAAGCTATAAGCTCTTCACCTCGTGGAGAAGAATTAGGTTCTTCTGTCGCTAATTTCGAATTCGTATTTTCTTTTTCAATTTCAGCGGGGGCACTTTCTTTCTGTTGTTCAGTTATTAATGGCTGATTGAAAGATTCCTGACTGGTTGGCCACAGGGTCCATATTGACAGAGCAATTAATAATAAGGCTGCGATTCCGGCAAGAGGTCGCAACCAGATAATGGCTTTTTGCTTTCTCTCAAACCAGATTAGCCGCTTCTCAAGTTCTGACCAGTTAGTTTCCTTATAAACTACCGGATCAAAATCAGGATTTAATCCTGTCCTGAAAAGTTCATCTATGTTTTTCTGATCTCCGGTTTTCATGGTCGTTTTGTATTGGAATAAAGACTACTTCTATACGTAGAAACCCGAATGGATTTCCTCCACAATGTCCATAGCAGAAGCGCAATAATCGACTGTGGTCGTGCCAGCATTTGCTGTAATTTCTGCCTTGCTTTGTAAAGATTCGATCGCGATGTTCCCGCAGTGATGCCCGTCATATTGGCAATCTCTTCGTGTGTATATCCGTCAATAGCGTAAAGGTTAAATACCATTTGATAAGCTGGTGGAAGTTGGCGTATCGTTTCCAGCAAATCTTCGTAGCCCAATTTTCGCTCTACGCTGGCTTCGTGTCTGAAAAAATCAGACTGATCAAGTGTTTCCATTTGTGACCATTTCAAATTTGCCCTGTAATAATCAATGGATGCGTTATGCATTATTCTGCTCAACCAAGTCTTAAACGACCAGTTTTCATCGTACTTATCAATGTTTGTAAATGCTTTAAAAAAGCCATCGTTAACAATTTCAGCAGCTTCTACTTGTTTTTTGGCAAAGCGCAAACAAATCTTCATCGAAAAACCATAAAGCTTTTGATACACCATTTTTTGGCTCTGCCGATCCCGCTTCCGACAGCCATTAATAAGGGGTTTTAAGTCTTCTTCTACCATAACGAGACTATGATATTCGCAATCGACCAGGACATAATGACTTCGTTTTATCCGTACTTTACAAATCAGTCGAAAACATTTGTACTATATTATATACAACAAAGGAAATTCTCATTTGATTTTATAAATTGACTACCAATCGTAGTTTTCATAATTTTCTTTGAGGGTAAACGTACGGGAGATACTGAAACCCCAACGAAATTCACCATCTCCCCAATTGCTGCTCGTGCTTGGGATAAATTGATTTTCGAGAATGGCAGTTGAGTTGGTAAAATCTAAGCTAAATACGTGTCCTCCTGTTTCAATTTCGAGGCCAACACTTAAGGGATTGTAAAACTTAAATTCCTTACTTCCCAAAAAGTAATCTTTACTCTCCTGACTTCTGAAGCTGTGGAAATAGTCAAAAACTACAGCCATCCGCCTACTTACTTTTAAGCGGCCACCAATACCCAATGCAAATAGGTTGTTCATATCCTGATAAGTCACCAAATTCCGGTGAATATAAGTCGGCAAAAGCACCAGCGATAATTGATCGCTGAATTTTCGTGAAAGAATAAGCTGCAACGTATAACTCATTCGATCGCCAAATTTGTCAAAACTTGTATCGGATGTGACAAGATCAGATTCTTCGGTTGCTGAAACTACGCTATTTCCGAAGAGCGTTAGCGAAACGGGAATATGATTGTCCTTGGTTTGCTGGAGGATGCGCAATTTCCCATCCAGAAAAAATAGCTCACGTTGAAACGTACTGGTTCCGTTGGGTGCACCCTTTGTTCTGCCAATACCAACACTCAGTTGATCTGAAATACCGTACTCAAATCCAATCAAAATATCAGTTGAATTGTCCAACCCGTAAAAAGAAGACAGCCCACCAAAGTCTCCGGCAATATCTCCAAATCGGTGTATGACCATAAATTGCAGATCGTATTTGTGAAGCGTTTCATTGGTTCGTGCATTAATAATCCGGGGAGACTTAAATGTTGATATGACCGGATTTGATTTTTCACTCTGCAACGAATCTTTAAACAATTCACTCATATCGGTTTGTGAAAAAACAGGTGTAAAACAGCTAATCAGTAAAAAAACGGTAAACGTGTTTCGCATCATCTTAATTCTATTTTGTTTTGTACTTCGCCGAAACGGTAACTTCTACAACTTCAGCAATATTTTTGATAACAAGTCTGGGGATCTTAATGTTGTGGTCTGCCAGACTCACTCGAAAAGTTGAATGAGTTGTAATCGTTCCCTTGTTGACCTTTATTTCACCGGAAACCGAGTAGTTTTTGGTTACTCCATGAATGTTCAGGTTGCCAGAAACGTTAACCAAATAAGTTCCCTCCTTCGAAAAATTTATCGGATCAACTATTTTCCCATTGAATTCAGCATGAGGGAATTGATCGCTTTCCAGGTAATTTTCGTTAAAGTGTTCCTGCATCAGGCCTTTTTTGAAATCGAACGACTGGATGGCGATCTTAAAATAGACCTCTTTGGTCTTCGGATTGATCGCGGATAAGCCTTGCTCACTTTTAGCATAAATATCTTCCAGCGGAGCTTTCGAAAAAAAACTAATCATGACATCCCTCGAGCTAATCACTTGTGCCTGACTGAACCCACAAGACATCGTGAAAAGTAATGTTGCTATGCCGTATTTTAATGCATACATGATGATTTAGTTTTGGGGAGCACAGTTCTGAATCCAAACGTTTAATGAGTCTCTCACGGCTTGAGGTAATGGGGCATTTCCTTGCGGCATGTCGGCATTGTCGCTAATTACTCTGGTGGCGAAGAAATCAGAATATGCAGTAACTCCACCATAGCTGGTAAAGTTCCCCGGGCCGGGTGAGTTGCCTGCATAATGACATGAAATACAGTACTTGTCAACGATTCCCTTCACGTAATTATCGTAGGTCACATTCATTTCAGGAAATTGCGGTGTGCAATCGGGTGTTTCTTCATTTTCGTCCGGCATTTCAGGAGCCGTTTCATTCGAACATCCAAAATAAATAAGATTAAAACCAAGCATAAGAATTAAAGCTGTTCTTTTCATCCAATTAAAATTGAAAGTTTTTAAAGGTATTGGATGTAACTCCCTCATTTTAATTAGGCTTGGTTGTGAAGCATTCTTGCATGGTCGTTTCATAGCAATGTGTTTTGATGAGTTCATAATTTTAGTCATTTGTATTTTAGCAGGCCTGCACTTATTTTACTAAGCACTGGCCTCTAATTTCTGTTTAATATCCACTTCCACCTCCGCCATTTGATGGATTTGAACTACCCTTTAATAAAGTCGCTAACATTTCGCCGCCGGGATAAGTGCCAGTATGAATCTGCACATATATTTTCCCGGAAGCTAAATCATTGACTTGGCTTGCTGAAAAAGTAGCTACCCCTGAGGTTGTTCCACTGTCTGAGTCTGGGAATCCTGTAATATCAACAATCACGGGCCCATCATCATGAAAATGCATGGCAACAGCATCAGAGCTTAAATCGAACCATGTAACTGTATAGGCAAATTCCCGGGATTCAGAATCAAGTACCCCCGTGACAGTTCCGCTTCCTGAGGTTGAAACATCATCGGTAGACTCGACAAAGCTGCCTGAATAAGTAACGTTAGTCTCCGTCTCAATATCTGATGATTCATCATCATTACAGGAAATAGTAAGAGTAAAAAGTAAGAGAATAATAAAAATGCCCGGAGTGGCATTTCTTCTTAGCATATGATTTCGTGTTTTCATGATTGTAAATTTTAAATTTCATTTAATTTTCAATTGTTAGTTTGCGCAAACAGTAAAAAAAGATCCTTTTCATTAATTGGATACGTTGGGTTATTGCAAAGCGCTGCCTGATAAAATACTTTTTTGTCTTTTTTTTATTGTCGGGTTGACTTGGGCTTGAGTTAGTAAAAGTTTACTGTTGGGGCTGGAAGAAAGTGGTCGCTTTTATGTGTTGTAATCATTTGTTACAAAAAGAGCAGCTTGTAATAATTTTTTAATGGCTCCTCAATTATCAATATAACAGGAGATTAACAAGAATGTACAAGAAGTATTACAAACCTGTAATCGTTAATTTAATCGTTTTGTAATATTTTATTAACCCGTCTGTAATGCAATAGGTATTCATTTGCCATCGAATTCTGTTAAAGGAGTTTAAAGTTTTATCAATCTTAAGTATATGAAAAAAGTCAATCTTTTGTTATTGGCATTGCTCAGCTTTGCTGTAACAGGAATGTCCCAAACGGACGAGTTTAAACCAGGTGGAAAACCATTTATGAAAATATTTAGTAATTATCACAGTACATTTTCTGATGGGGAATCAGCTTCCGCTTTCGAACTGACCAGGTTGTACCTTGGCTACGAGTACAATTTCAGCGAAAACTTTTCAGCAAAAGCAAATCTGGATATCGGTGATCCCGGTGTTGGTAGTTTGGAAATGACTGCCTACGTGAAAAACGCCTATTTAAGATATAAGGCAGACAATTTCACAGTAAATTTTGGTTTGATTTCAACTACGGCTTTTAAAACTCAGGAAAGTGCCTGGGGGTACCGTTACATTGCGAAATCATTTCAAGATGCCTATAAATACAGCTCGAGTGCTGACTTAGGAGTGAGTGTAGCTTATAAATTTAGCGACTACTTGAGTGCCGATGTCATTGTTACCAATGGCGAAGGATACAAAAAATTACAGTCAGACAGTACTTTCCGCACAGGTTTTGGTATTACTGCTAATCCGGTTGAAAAGTTAACTGCACGCATTTATTACGACTTTATTACCGACAACAATACACAATCTTCATTGGCAACTTTTGTTGGCTATGCCGGCGACAATTTTTCATTAGGAGCCGAGTATAATCAACAGTTTAATGTTAAGTATGTTGAGGATCGCGAGTTGAGCGGTACCTCGTTTTACGGAACAATGAAAGCTTCTTCAAAAGTGAAGGTTTTTGCACGTTACGATAATCTATTTTCCAATACTGTTTCTGGTGGTTCTGCCGACTGGAATCTTTCGAAAGATGGTCAGCTATACATCGCTGGTTTGGAGTATGCTCCGGTGAAAGGTATAAAGCTTTCACCTAACTTCCAGGGATGGAGCCCTGCCGATGAAAGTAAGGAATTTAGTGCTTCAATATTTTTGAATTGTGAAATCAAATTTTAATCAATAAATGATTTAATCATGAGAGTATTTTTATCTTTTATTTTGGCTGTTGTGCTTTTTAGTGCTTGCCAAAACTCAGCAAAAAAATCAAGTTCAAGCGGTGAAAATGTTAGTTTAACTGCTGCTGGTGCAACTTTTCCATTGCCATATTACAACCTGGCATTTAAAGACTATACAAAAAAATCAGGAACCTTGGTTACCTATGGTGGTATTGGTTCCGGAGGTGGTATTCGTAGTTTGAAAGACAAAGTAGTTGACTTTGGAGCTACCGATGCTTATTTGAGCGATGACAAATTAGCGGAGATGCCTGGCGAAGTCGTTCATATTCCTACTTGTATGGGAGCCGTTGTAATTGCCTATAATTTACCTGGAGTTGATGAGTTAAAACTATCGGATGTCTTGTTGGAGAAAATTTTCATGGGTGAAATTACAAACTGGAACGATGCCGAATTGAAAGCAAACAACCCGGGAGTAGCTCTTCCAGATCTGGAAATTACTTTTGTGCACCGTTCGGATGGTAGCGGTACCACTTACATTTTCAGCGATTACATGACTAAAGTTAGCAAAAAATGGGCCGACGAAGTAGGGACAGGAAAATCGTTGAAATGGCCTGTTGGAATGGGAGCAAAAGGAAATCCCGGAGTTGCCGGAACAATCAGTCAAGCTGAAGGTGCTGTTGGTTACATCGGTTCTGAATTTGCTTTCGCACAAAAAATTCAAACCGCTAAAGTACAAAACAGCAGCGGCGAATATATTTTGCCAAGCATCGAAAGTATCAGTGCAGCAGCACAAGGAGAAATTCCTGCTGATACTCGTGTCATGTTGACCAATTCATCTGATCCTGCTTCATACCCAATCAGTGGTTTTACCTGGATTATTTTGTACAAAGATCAGGCGTACGACGGGCGCTCAATGGCGCAAGCCAAAGCAACAGTTGAATTCCTTGATTGGATGGTGAGCGAAGAAGCACAAGCACAGGCTGCAAAAGTAAACTATGCTCCACTTCCTGAAGCGGCTGTTCAAAAAGCAAAAGCAATTCTTCGTAGTGTTACTTACGAGGGCAAAACTATTTTGGAGTAGTAATACACCTCTCAAAACTGGAAAATGAATAGTGATAAAATCACAAAGACCGTTTTATTTTCAGTTTCAATATTAATCTTAATGTTGGCTGCAGGTATGCTATACTCCCTGGTAGGAGGTGCCATACCTGCATTCAAGGAATTTGGGTTGAAGTTTATCTTTTCCGGCGAATGGAACCCAACCGAAGGTGAAGAAAAATATGGAGCTTTGCCGTTTATTGTTGGAACACTGATGACTTCCTTTGGCGCCCTGATCCTTTGTTTGCCATTATCATTTTCCACCTCATTATTTTTGGGTGAATATTTTCGTGGCACTCGCGTTGCTCGAATCCTGGGACTTTTAGTTGATTTATTGGCTGGAATCCCGTCTATTGTTTACGGACTTTGGGGCTTTTACGTTCTGCGCCCGGCATTGATAGAAATTGGATTTGGAGGTCGTGGATTTGGTATTTTCACAGCGGCCCTGATTTTGGCTGTTATGATTATCCCTTACGCAACATCGCTGAGCAACGAAATTATCAGCATGGTGCCCAATGATTTAAAGGAAGCGGCCTATTCTCTTGGCGCAACACGTCTGGAGGTGATTACCTCCGTTACTATTCCAAATGCACGGTCGGGAATTGTGGCCGGGTATATTTTGGCTTTTGGTCGCGCATTGGGCGAAACGATGGCTGTAACCATGCTCATTGGTAACACCAACCAAATACCAACAAGCTTTTTCGGAACGGGTAATACCATGGCCAGTGTAATCGCCAATCAATTTGGCGAAGCTGATGGACTAAAACTTAGTTCGTTGATTGCCATTGGTCTGCTTTTATTCCTGATTACCGGAATAATCAATGCTGCCGGGAAACTGATTATTAAAAAGATGAATTAAGCCGCTATGAAATCGACTTTTGCATGGAAGGATCATACCTCGCGACGATTGCTGAAAGACAAAGCAGTTCTTGTTGGTGTTGTTGTTCTTTCACTCATCACCATATCGCCTATTGTCCTCATCATATCGAAATTGGTTGCGGAGGGATATCAGCAGATTAGTCTTGATTTTTTGATAAAAAATACACCGGATACTTTTGAAGCAATGACCGCTGTAGCCAATGGTGAAAAAATACCAGGAGGAATTGCTAATGGTATTGTTGGTACGCTATTGATGGTGACTTTAGCTTCGGCTATTGCCATACCAATTGGTGTATTAACTGGCATTTATTTGTATGAAAATCAGGGAAAGTTTATGGCCAACCTCACCCGAAATATTTCAGATATTTTGCAAGGGGTACCTTCAATTGTTCTTGGTCTGATTTCATACTTGTGGGTGGTAAAGCATATTACTAATGGCTTTTCGGCTTTAGCAGGTAGTGTTTCTTTGGCAATTATGATGTTGCCAATGATTGTGCGCTCAACCGAGGAAACGCTGAAAATGATTCCGCAAACATTAAAAGAAGCTGCACTGGCACTGGGAGTTCCCTACCATAAAGTGATTTTAAAAGTGTTGGTTCCAACTGGATTTAGTGGACTGTCAACCGGAATATTACTTGGGATTTCTCGTATTTTGGGTGAAACAGCTCCCTTGTTGCTTACAGCTTTGGGCAGCTCCATCATCAATCTCGATATTACACAGCCAACCAGTGCTGTTCCCTTGCTGATCTGGGAATTTTACAACGATCCCAATATGATTGGACTAATTTGGAGTTCGTCGCTGTTGTTAATGGCTATTGTATTAATTTTGAACATTGTGTCGAAGCAGATTGCAGGCAAAAGAAACTAGAAAATGACAAACACTATAGCTGAAGTTAAAAAACCGATTCTCTCACTAAAAGATTTATCAATCGCCTATGATAAAAATTATGCGGTGAAAAATGTGTCGGTTGAAATAAAAAAGAATACCGTTACTGCAATCATGGGACCATCGGGCTGTGGTAAGAGTACCTTGCTACGGGCATTAAACCGGATGCACGAATTGTACGAAAATATCAGCACCGAAGGGGAAGCTTTTCTGAATGGGAACAACATTTACGATATGTCGCCCATTAAGTTGAGAAGGCACATGGGCATGGTGTTTCAACGCCCAAATCCGTTCCCAACCATGAGCATCTATGATAATGTAATTGCCGGGTACAAGCTAAATGGTATTCGCACGAAAAAGAAGGAGCGTGACGAGATTGTTGAACGTTCATTACGCGATGTGGCACTTTGGGATGAAGTGAAAGATTCGCTTTTCAAAAAAGGCACTTTCCTGTCGGGAGGACAACAGCAACGCTTGTGTATTGCGAGGGCACTGGCATTTAGCCCCGAAGTAATCTTAATGGATGAGCCAACGTCGGCCCTGGATCCGGTAGCAACTTCAAAGGTTGAAGACTTGCTGGTAAAACTGAAGGAGAATTACACCATTGTGTTGGTTACTCACAATATGTCACAGGCCGCCCGCATCTCTGATTATTCATTATTTATGTATCTTGGAGAGTTGGTGGAGTATGGTAAAACAAAAAACATGTTCACCAATCCGATTGACCCTCGAACAGAAGAATATTTAACAGGTAAATTTGGTTGATAACCAGTTTCGAAAAATTTAAAATTCGGATTATGACGATTAGAAAAGATGATGCACTAAATAATATTGTTGCTGACTTTGAAACACTTTCAAATATTGTTTTAGAGCAACTCGACCAAATAGAGCATGTGATAACTGCCGGAGATATTGTTGTTCCGGACGACGTTTTGAAAAAGATTCGTCAAAATGAAAACGACATTGATAAAAAGGAAGTTAAGCTTAGTGATAAAATCGTAAATACAATCGTTCTTTATCAACCTGTTGCTTCGGAGCTACGACGTATAATTGCGTGCTACCGAATTGTTTTAAGCTTGGAACGGATCGGAGATCTGGTGGTTAATATTTCTAATTTTATTGAGAAAATAAAAACCCCGGAGGTTTATTCCCGTTTGCAGGAAGTTTTGTCAAACATGACTATTTTGAGCATCAAGATGGTTCGGAAATCCTTGCTTTCATTTATCAACGACGATAAGGAGTTTGCCATCTGGACGATTAAAAATGACGTTGTATTTGATGAAATCAATCATAAGCTTTTAAAGAAGATGTTAGCTAAAGCAGACACCGCAGAAAGCAGCAAACATTTACTCATGAGCATTATTACCATTAAGGAAATGATGTCGAACATTGAGCGAATTGCTGATCATGCCACCAATATTGCCGAGGCTGCAATTTATTCCATCGAAGGAAAAGATATCAGACATCATAAAATAGATAAATAAATCATGGATTACACTCCTAAAATACTCGTAGTTGACGATGAAAAGGACCTTCGGGAAATCCTTCAATTTAATTTGTCGAGTGAAGGTTTTGACATCGATGTAGCCGCCTCGGCCGAAGAAGCGTTGACGATGCAGCTGGAAGAATATCACCTGATATTACTGGATGTGATGATGGGAGGAATCTCAGGGTATAAAATGGCAGATATCCTTCGGAAAGAAAGAGAACTGGATGTCCCAATAATTTTTCTGACTGCTAAGGGATCGGAAAATGACCTGCTTACGGGATTTAACGTTGGAGGTGATGATTACATTGTCAAACCCTTTTCAATCAAAGAAGTTGTTGTTCGCATAAAAGCAATTTTGAAACGTGGTAAAAAGACCGAGAAACCCTCAACCATGATTGAATGTGATGGGTTGATGATAGACCTGAACCGAAAGTCAGTTTCAATAGATGACAACCAGATAAGATTAACCCGGAAAGAGTTTGAGATCCTGTCACTTCTCGTTAAAAGCAAGGGGAAATTTATTGCCCGACACGAAATACTGAATCGGATTTGGAGCGACGATGTTATTGTTACCGAGCGGAATGTGGATGTCAACATCGCCCGATTAAGAAAAAAAATTGGCAATTATGGTGCTGCCATTAAAGGGCGATCGGGTTATGGATATTGTTTTGATTATCAGAATTAACCTGACCAATTAAAGACAAATGATTTTGTTTCATTTTAAAAATTAAAACCGTGGTACTTCGACACAGAACATATAAGCAACGCATTTTCATTTACTTTTTTGCAGCATTCTCGTTTTTCATGATTGCCATCCTGGCGTTCCAGTATAACCGGGAAAAGAGATACCGAATTGACGAACTGGAAACATCGCTGGATAACTATGCAGGTTTTACTCATCGTTACATTGAGCATTACGATATCTTGAGCCAGCAGAACTTTGAGCGCCTTGATACCATTAAACACCTGATTCCGGAAAGCAATATCCGGATTACAGTGATTGGCCAGAAAGGGAATGTGATGTACGATAGTTTTGTGCCCGAATATTCAACGATGGAAAACCACTTACACCGCCCCGAAGTACAAAAGGCTTTGTATTCCGATACCGGCGGAAACATCAGGCATTCTGAAACAACCGGGCAGGACTTTTATTATTATGCCCGCTATTATGATGGCTATTTTGTACGATGTGCAGTGGTTTATAATATCGCCATTGAAAACTTTCTGAAAGCCGAGCGGGTATTTATCTTTTTTATGCTTGCTCTTTTTGTCATTATGTGGGGACTCCTTTCGTTGGTTACGCGACGGCTGGGGGAGATAATTAACCGACTACGCGACTTTGCAGTCCGAGCCGGAAAAGATGAAGATATTGATCCGCATTTGGAGTTTGTGGATTCGGAGTTTGGCGATATCCGGCGGCAAATTGTACAAATTTACAATGGCTTGCGCAAAACCAGGCAGGATCTAACAGCCGAAAAAGAACGCCTGTTCAACCACCTAAATGCACTTAACGAAGGGATTGCATTTTTTCTTCCAAATAAAGAAAAGATTCTGGCCAATAGCCATTTCATCCAATACATCAATCTAATTTCTGAACGTTCATCCATTTCTGCTGAAATGCTGTTTGAAATAGAAGACTTCAAACCACTGGTTTTTCAAATTGAAAAGTACCTCAGTGATGATATTGTGATCAATCCAAAGGATTTACCTCAGTTTTCGGTTACGATATCCAAAAGCGAAAAATATTATAATGTTCAAAGCATTGTGTTCCCCGATAAGAGTTTTGAGATTTTGATAAGCGATGTAACAAGACCCGAAAAACGTCGATTATTGAAACAACAATTGACGTCGAATATTGCACATGAACTAAAAACTCCTTTGGCTTCTATTAAAGGATACCTTGAAACGATTATCAACAACCAAAGTTTACCAAAGGAAAAACAGGTATATTTTGTGCAACGGGCTTTCATTCAGAGCGAACGACTCAATTCACTACTCAACGATATTTCATTGTTGAATAACATTGAAGATGCCGGTGATTTGTTTGAGTTTAAGCAGGTGCATTTGCGACCCCTGATTAACGATGTGATCGAGAACCTGGAATCGCGCATGAATGAAAAAAACATCGTGATTCAGCTTGCTGTTAATGAAAAAGTGACTGTGTTCGGAAATGATAGTTTGCTGTCCTCTATTTTCCAAAACTTCATTGAGAACTCCATTAATTATGCAGGAGAGAATGCTTCGATTAAGATAAAACAGTACCTGGAAGATGAGAAGTTCTATTACCTGAGCTATTCTGATTCCGGAAAGGGAATTGCAGAGACACACCTTCCAAGAATATTCGAACGTTTTTATCGTGCCGATGAAGGACGAACAAGAGAAAACGGTGGAACCGGATTAGGTTTGTCGATTGTGAAAAATGCTGTTCAACTCCATCGGGGAGAAATTTCGGTTCGGAACAAACCTGAAGGCGGGCTGGAATTCTTATTTTCGTTAGCAAAAGCATAACAACGACTTTAATAGAATTGTAATTCAAAATACAAGCCCCGGCCAATTTATGGTCGGGGTTTTTTGCGTTGTATTTCAGGCTATTATTAATTCTCTTGTTATCCAAATGTAATCCAAGCGTATAAAATCCTTAATCAAGGTGTAACATAATAGCTCGTATTTAGCATCCGAAAACAAGAGCGATCTGTAACAAAAAGGACGGTTCTTTAAATGTGATCTTATGATCTGATTCGGGATTCTGCTAAACCGAATAGCCAATGGCAGCATTTCTCAGCACCGGAATTCTTTGTAATGGTCGTTAAAATTCAACTCAGGAGGTTGATTTTAATTGATAATTGATAACAAATTTATGGGACTTAGGAGATTATTTTTGCTGACCATTCTGGGCGGCGTTTCACTCATTGCAACTGCTCAAACAGGAAAGCTAACCGGAACGGTAACTGATGCAAAAACAAAGGAAACATTAATTGGAGCCACCATCTTTCTCGAAGGCACTACCATTGGAACAATCACCGATTTTGACGGAAACTACATCGTGGATAAAATACCGACAGGTACTTACACGGTGCGCTGTTCGTTTATTTCGTACGAAACAAAATCGGTTGAACAGGTTGAAATAACAGCCGGCGAAACGGTGAAGATTGATTTCATTTTAGGTGAATCAACAGTAGAAATTGGCGATGTAAAAGTGGTTGCAAAAGCAAACCGCGAGTCGGAAGCCATGCTGCTAATGGATCAGAAAGAGGCTTCGGGAATTAAAGAAAGTATTGGTTCAAGACGGTTGTCCACCCTGGGTGTTTCTGATGCTGCTTCGGCCACTTCAAAAATATCGGGAGTCACAAAAAACGAAGGCTCCGGCGATGTTTACATTCGCGGATTGGGCGACAGGTATTTATCAACTACCATGAATGGATTGCCAATACCTTCGGATGATGTAGAGAAAAAGAATATTGATTTAAACCTATTTTCAACCGATATCATTAAGAATGTAGGAATCAATAAAACCTTTTCGGCGGACACCTATGGTGATCAAGCTTCCGGTACTGTTGATGTTAGTTCAAAAACATTCAACGAAAAAATCACACTGGGACTTTCAGCCAAAGCTAATTCTAACGTGATAAAAGACGGTATTTGGAGTGATTTCAGAACAACTCAAAATATGAATGATGTGAGCCTGGGGCTCTATCAACGTACTTATACAACTGAGGCCGCCATCAAACAGCAATCCTGGAATCCGGAACAGCGAGCGATGCCACTCGGATTTGATTTTTCGCTTACTGCCGGAAAGAGATTAAAGTTATTCGATCATGATTTTACTGTTTTTGCAACAGTTGGTCACGAGAACGAATACGAACACCATCAAGGTATATTTAAAAAATACAGATCCAACATATTGAACGATTCGTTTAATGACGCCGAAACCTTCAATACCAAAATAACCACCACCGGGCTGGTGAATCTGGCTTACGAATTTAATAGCGACCACAACCTAAATTTCAACAGTTTGGTAGTTATTAAAACAAATGATGAGCTCTATGAAGCAGGTCGCAATGGCGAAGGATATATTTATGACCAGCTCCCCAAAGACTCCATGGCTTTTGTTCGGGATCAGAACCTGAAACAAACAACGATGCTTGTTAATCAGTTAATGGGGTCGCATAAATTGGACGATAAAAATTTGCTGAAGTGGGCTGTTGGCTACAATTCGGTGAGTGCTGAAGAACCCAATCGAATTCGGAACCAAGTTCATGGCATGGGCGATAATACGTTTCAATTTGCTTATGTCGGGGACTATCAACAGAAAAAATCTTTGCAGGATATCAAAGATTGGGAAGCTAATGGATATTTAAATGATGAGCTGAAGTTTATTGATGAAGATGATAAGAAGTTAAAACTCGACTTCGGTGGAAATTTCCGGATGAAGGAAAGAGACTTCAATTCACTCGCCGTAGGAGTTAGGGGAAAAGGTGTTTCCGTGAGTTCAATTGATAATATGGATGAAGCATTTCATAATGAGAGTCTTTATTCAAGTAGCGATCTTCGGTTGCGAGTTGGAACACCTGATATTTATACAGCCAATTTGAAGGTTTATGCGGCGTACCTGAATACCAATTTCAAACTGAATAAATTGAGTGGAATTGTAGGCTTGAGATATGAGAAGGACGAAATCGATGCGAACTGGGATGTTGCCAATTATGTTGGTAGAAAAGGAAGTCTTTCAAATAGCTACGACAATTTATTTCCCGGATTAAATTTCAAGTACCAATTGGGCGACAAAAGTTCAGTGCGCCTGGCAGCCAGTAAAACGACCACACTACCTGAGTTTAAAGAATTATCTCCATTTGAATATGTTTCGCCAACAGGCCGTGTCACGAAAGGGAATCCTGACTTGAAAAACTCGGTCAACTACAATCTCGATTTGAAATGGGAAATGTTCCCAACTGCAAAAGAGTTGTTTTCAGTAACCAGCTTTTATAAACGAATTCAAGATCCAATTAATCTGGCACAAACAAGAGGGTCGTCCGGTAATTTCATCTTTGAGAATACCGGCAAACAAGCTGATGTTTACGGATTTGAAGTAGAAACAAGGTTGAACTTAATTGCCGCAGAAGGAACAGGAACGCCAGACTTAAACCTGAGTTTGAATGCCACAAAAATGTGGTTCACTCAGGATTTGCTGGAAGAGTTTCAATACAACAGCAAAACAGAGACTGATTTGCAAGGTGCTGCCGGTTTTATTGCAAACGGAACCCTAAGTTACTCTGATAATAAAGAAAACGAATTTGTCGCTACACTAAGTGGCAACTACTCATCGGATAAAATATTGGCCTTGGGTGCACCTGAAGATTTTGCAAACAGCGCCACCTATTTTAATAATGAGATCGTCGAAAAAGGATTCGCCACTGTCGATCTTGTACTTAGCAAAAAAATATCAAAAACTGTTTCGTTGAAATTTTCAGGCAAGAACCTGCTAAATCCTAAAATTGAACAGACACAGGAAATAGTACCCTTGACAGGAAATCCGTCCAACGAAGTAGTCAGCTCTTATAAAAAAGGGATAGCCCTTAGTTTAGGTGTAAAAATAGATTTGAACAAATAACTAGAAAATTGAAAAAAATGAAAAAGTTAGGAATTAAAATTTTAGGACTTGCGATTTTAGCAACTGTAGGATTTACAAGTTGTGATAACGGTGATGATCCGATTCCACCGGTAGATGGAGTGCTTGAAGCTTTATCAAACGGTGAAATGAATGGTACACTTCCAGAGAGTGTGACTCTTAATTCGGCTATAAGTTATGACTTGTCCGGATCGTTTATCGTACCTGACGGAATGACTTTGACCATTCCTGCCGGAACGAATATTGTTGCCGACAATGGTGGAACTGATGTTTATATTGCCGTATTAAAAGGTGGTAAAATCGATATCCAGGGAACAACAAGTAGCCCTGTCGTGATGTCGTCATCAACTGGTAATCCCGGAGACTGGGGTGGTTTAACCATTTGTGGAAAAGCGACAACAACAGCAGGAATTGATGCTGAAGCAGAAGTCGGTGGTTTCATCTACGGTGGAACTGAAGATGCTGATAATTCAGGCTCAATTAAAAACCTGGTAATTATTGGCACTGGTGCTCAGATTAATGAGGAATCTCAATATAACGGCGTTTCTTTTTACGCTGTAGGCTCAGGTACAACTATCGAAGATGTTGCCGTTATCAATGGGTCTGATGATGGTGTTGAGTTTTTTGGAGGAACAGTTTCTGTGAAAAACCTGTTCTTGCAAAACAACGAAGACGATGCAATCGACTGGACTGAAGGTTGGAGCGGAACAGTAGACAATGCCTATGTTGAACATACCATTGCAGGATTTTCTACGGTTATTGAAGGAGACAAAGCAAACAACAATCCTAAAATCAATAACCTGACTGCTGTTTCTACAGTTGGTGGAACAGCTCTTCAATTCAAAAAAGAGTCAGGTATGACAATTACCGGCTTATCTTTAACAGGATACGCGAAAAGTATCGACATGAAAGATGATGGCCCATTGGCCAACGTTATTATCGATGGAGAAACAGCTGATCCGACAAAAAGCTACAATGCTCCTGCAACAGTGGATCCAACAGCTTGGGGATGGGTTGATGCGGAATTAGCGGAAATTGTAGAACTGAATGGAAGCGTTGACTCCGATGTTACTCTTGATTCAGATAAAACTTACCGTTTAACCGGTTCTTACATTGTTCAGGATGGCGCATCTCTTACGATCCCTGCAGGAACAAAAATTCATGCTGATAACGGTGGTACTGATGTTTATATCGCGGTATTGATGGGAGGCCAGATTTTTATCAACGGAACTGCAGAGGAGCCTGTTGTAATTGCTTCAGACCTAAGTCTTCCTGGCGACTGGGGAGGTTTAACCATTTGTGGTAAAGCGACAACAAGTGCCGGTGTAAATGTAACAGCTGAAGTTGGTGATTTTACGTACGGCGGTGCCGAAGATACAGATGATTCAGGAGACATTACCTACCTGGTAATTAAAGGAACCGGTGCTCAGATCAACACTGAGTCTCAATACAATGGCGTTTCATTGTATTCTGTAGGGTCTGGTACAAAAATAGAGAACGTTGCAGTGATCAACGGCTCTGATGATGGTATTGAATTTTTTGGAGGAACAGCTTCTGTTACCAATATCTACTTAGAAAACAACGAAGACGACGCTGTAGACTGGACAGAAGGCTGGAATGGAGGCGTAACGAATACCTACATTTCTCATACTATTGCAGGATTCTCTACCGCTTTTGAAGGTGATAAAGTGAACAACAACCCACAATTCACCAATGTAACAGCGATCTCAACAGTTGGTGGTACTGCGTTACAATTCAAAAAAGAGTCGGGTGCAACCATTACGAACCTTTACCTGGAAGGTTACGATAAAAACATCGATATGAAAGATAATGGTGCTTTGACGAACGTTCAAATCGATGGAGCTGATGCGAACACAACATCAGCGTATGACGCTGGTACTAAAGTTGACATCTCTGGATGGAGCTGGATCAGCGCAACATTGTAAACAAACACAATAGATAACAATATTGAAGTGTAAGCAGGCTTCAATTCCCGTAAATTTGTGAAGTTCTGAGTCAATTGACTCAGAACTTTTCTCTGTTTAATTAAACTTTAATCTTTCTGTAATTCTTGCGTAATCGCTATCCACTACATTTGATTCGAACAAAAACAAAATAAGATGAAAGCTTTATTATTTACGGTTTTATTTTCGGTTCTGGTGTCTTTCTCTTTTGCTGCTCAAAAGGAGACAAAGGAAGAAAGTAAAACAGAAATAACTGCACTAAGTTTAAGCGGACAAGTTGTGGATAAAATAAGCCATGAAGCTTTAGTGGGAGTTAAAGTTTGTTTAGAAGGAACTGAGAAAGTTGCTTACACTGATTTTGATGGAAATTACCAATTTAAAGGTATTGAAGCCGGACAATACAATTTAACCGCTTCTTATATTTCCTACGAAGAATCAAAAATTGAAAATATTCAACTAAGTCTCAAAAAAAGTGAGGTAAATATTAGTTTAGAAGTAGTCGACTAAATGTTTACCTGCTTATTATATACTTAAGATTGACACCGCTTCTGAGAGCAGAAGCGGTTTTTTCTGTTCGACAAATTACCTGATAACCCTTCTTCCCAATTGTAAAAAAAAAGCACCGTGTTTATCCGAAACACGGTGCTTTTTATGTAATTGAAAGTTTTGACAAAAATCGTTGTTGCGTACTCAAAAGGATAGCTCGCGATGTGAATTGAAAACGACCTTGCAACTCAACTACTCTCCTGTCAATAGCCGTTCACTCATCGATTCAGCCCAGTCAATCAAAGTCTTTCTTTCTTGTTCTGAAAGTCTTGCTTTGGGATGAATCAAGGTGTATGATTTCAAAGGCATTTCCCCTTCTTCAACCTCCTTTGCGATGTCTTCCATCGTTCCAATCTTATCCAAAATGTCCATTGTTCCCCAGTCTGAAAGATTTAACTCACTTTTCCCTTCATGAATATGATTGTTTATAAAAAATGAAACGGGTGCCACCTGATGATACCAGAGATAATTGGTTTGATCTGAATGGCAGTCCAGACAGGCATTGGTTAATATCGCTGAAACTTCTGCCGGTACTTGCTCTTGCTTTAGCAGATGATTCGTCTCGATTCCACCTTCATTTTTTTCGGGCTGAATGAACTGGATAACAATCAAAGCAACAACAACTACGACAAGGAGAACTTTCAGTATTTTACGCATGATAAATGAGTTTTCAAGAGTGAATTTACCAATTTTATTGACTCAATAAGGATTTACTTTGTTCTTTGACCCACACGATTAGAAGCTCTTTCTGATCGTCAGAGAGCGCCTTATCCGGTTTGTGTTCTAAAAATTTTTCAGGTGGCATTTCATTTTTAGTAAGAACCTCCTTAATGTCTTTCAGAGCACCTAGTTGCTTTACAGTCGAGAGCTCATGCCAGGTTTTAAAGTCCAAATCTTTTTTGGCATCATCATTCCTCGAGTCGGTATTGTGACAACCAAAACACGAGTTCTTAACGACAGCTTTTACTTCTTCAGACATCTGGATGGTCTTCTCATTCGGCTCTTCTTTTTCGGAGGCGGAAGAAGTAAATGCGAAAGATAATGCGATTAAAAGCAGACCTAGAGATAAATTCAGTTTTTTCATAATTGATTATTTCGATGATTTATAAGTCGAAAACATCGGACAGGCCATAATGGTTGAAAAATTTGCTTGAATAATTGTTAAAGGTAGTATTAGGCACTAAAAAAACCGGACAAATCAATGTCCGGTTTTAATCAAGTTCGTATTTCGTTTTTAATTTTTCAATCCACTTCGTTCCAACAGGGCATCAACAGTTGGTTTCTGTCCTTTAAACCGAACGTATAAATCCATTGGATTTTCGCTTCCTCCTTTTTCGAGGATATTTGTACGGAATGCATCAGCCGTTTCTTTGTCGAAGATTCCATTCGCCTTAAATGCTGCGAAAGCATCAGCATCGAGCACCTCAGCCCATTTGTAGCTGTAATACCCGGCCGAGTAGCCACCGGCAAAAATATGCGAAAATGATGTGCTCATCAGGCTTCCGTCAACCGGAGGAAATAGTTCGGTTGGTGTCATGGCTTTTGTTTCAATTTCGGCAACTGGTTGACTCAAAGGTTCGGTTGCATTATAATAAGCCATATCCAACAAGCCAAAGCTCAGTTGCCGCTCCGAGATGTACCCTGACTGGAAGTTTTTAGCAGCCACAATTTTTTCGATTAATTCAGCGGGAATCTTTTCTCCGGTTTCATAATTTACAGCAAAGCGATCGAGCCACTCTTTTTCGTAAGCCCAGTTTTCGTGCATTTGTGAGGGCAGCTCCACAAAGTCCCAGAATACGTTGGTGCCCGACGTGCTTTCGTATTGGCACTTGCTCAGCATGCCGTGCAAGCCATGTCCAAACTCGTGTAAAAAGGTTGTTAGCTCATCAAAGGTAAGCAGCGATGGCTTGGTTTCTGTTGGCTTGGTAAAGTTGGTTACGATACTTATATGGGGTCGAATATCTTCGTCTCCTTCAATCCACTGGCCACGAAAATCGGTCATCCAGGCTCCGGAACGTTTGCCATCGCGAGGGAAAAAGTCCATGTACAGCACTGACACAAAGTTTCCTTCAGCATCAAACACTTCATAGGCTTTTACGTCAGGATGATAAACTGGTATTTCTTTGTTTTCCTTCAGTTCTAAACCGTACAAAGTATTCGCCAAATTAAATACACCATCAATCACATTTTCAAGCTTGAAATAAGGTTTTACTTCTTCCTCATTAAACCCATAACGAGCTTTTTTCAGTTTTTCTGAATAGTAGCCCCAGTCCCAACGTTGCAGCTCCCCAGTAAAACCTTCAGATTTGGCAAACTCCACCACTTCATCGAAATCCTTTTCGGCAGCAGGACGTGAAGCCTGATGTAGTTCATCGATAAACGCTAATACGCGATCAGGCGTTTCGGCCATGCGGCGCTGTAGCGTGTAATCGGCGTGCGATTGATAACCTAACAATTTAGCCTTCTCTAATTTCAGATCAACAATTTTTTGAATGATTTCCTTGTTGTCGTATTTGTTGCCCTTGTTGGCCTTCGTTGAAAATGCCCGGAACATTTTTTCGCGTAAATCGCGGTTGTCAGCATATTTCATAAACGGAATGTAGCTCGGATATTGAAGCGTAAAAATCCAGCCTTCCTTATCTTTTGATTTGGCTGTATGAGCAGCGGCTTCTTTGGCAAATTCAGGTAAGCCGGTCAATTTGCTTTCATCGGTAATGTGCAGTTCAAAGGCATTGGTTTCGGCCAATACATTTTCCGAAAATGTTAAGCCCAACTTGGATAGTTCTCCTGTAATTTCTCTGTAGCGGGCTTTGTCCTCTGCGTTCAGATTAGCCCCGCTGCGTACAAATCCGAGGTACGAATTTTCCAGCAGTGTTTCCTGTTCCGGATTTAGATCCAACTGATCTTTTTGCTCATAAACGACTTTTACACGGGCAAATAAATCCGGGTTTAGCGAAATGTCATTGCCGAATTCCGAAAGCATGGGAGCTACCTCCTGTGCGATTTTTTGAATCTCGTCGTTGGTTTCGGCTGAGTTCAGGTTGAAGAAAATCTTTCGGATTGTTGATAACCGATCGCCCGATTTTGACATCGCCACTACGGTGTTCTCAAAAGTAGGAGCCTTCGGATTGTCAATGATTGCTTGTACTTCGGCGCGGGATTCCTCAATGGCTACTTTAAAAGCCGGTAAAAAGTGCTCGTTTTCAATTTTATCAAATGGAGCTGTTTGATGAATATTCTCAAATGTTTTCAATAGCGGATTTTCAGTTGTTTCTGCTTTTGTTGTCATCATAATTACTAAGACTAAAAGGGTAGTTAAAACCCCATAATTTGTTTTCATTTTTTATTGCGTTAAAGTTTTCAGTAAATAAAGTTGTAAAGGATCTGTTGTAAGTTGCAACCAAATATTACAGAAAACTTTAAGAATAGTTCAATTCCTTGGTTTTTTCTTTTTGCGTTTCTTCTTCTTTTGCACCGACCAGCCAAATTTGCCAATGGCTTCACCTAGTTCAAAATAATGACCATGCGAGTAACAAATGGGATTGGCCTTTTTTAAGCTGAAGGCCCCGGTTTTCGGATCGATGTATTGTTCGTCGGCAATCACATTCACCACCTCGGAGATAAACATGTCGTGGGTCCCCAATGGAATAATGTCTTTAACTTTGCATTCGATGCTGATGGGTGCCTCTTCAATGATGGGAACCTGAACCACGCTTGCGGGAGCAGGCGTTAAGCCCATTTCCTTCCACTTGTCAAACTTTTTGCCCGACCGAACACCACACCAGTCGGTAGCACGGGCAAGTTCCGCCGTCGTTAGGTTGATCACATATTCACCTGTTCGTTTAATAATTTCGTACGAATGGCGACTCGGCCTTATTGAAATATAACACATGGGAGGATCGCTACAGATCGTGCCAGTCCAGGCAATGGTAATCAGGTTTTGTTCCTCCGGCGTCACCCCGCAGCTCACCAAAACGGCTGGCAGTGGGTACACCATTGTTCCGGGTTTCCAATTCACTTTTGCCATGTATTCAGTTTTTAATTTCGAGTTTCGAGTTTGCGCGAGTGGCAAAGGTAAGAAAGTAGGGGGATCGCGAAAGTGGAAAGTTGATCGATAAATCCCATTTGCTTTCTCTGATGGGGAGAGAATTAAAAAGCCAGCTTTCCATTGGAAAGCCGGCTTAAGTGGACAGTCAGTAACTAAGCTACTCTTTCTCCTTCTTGTCCAGTATTTTCTCGATTTCATCCATTGCTTTGTTCATGGCGGCAATGGCCTTGTCGAATGGTTCGTTGCTGGTCATGTCAACTCCGGCATTTTTTAGCAACTGGATTGGATAGTCCGATCCACCGGCTGACAAAAAATCCATATAATTTTTCAGGGCTTGCTTGTCGCCACTCATTACTTTTTCAGCCAACGAAATAGAAGCTGTAAATGAGGTGCTATATTGGTAAACGTAAAAGTTATAGTAGAAATGAGGGATAAATGCCCATTCCATATTGATATAGTCGTTTACATAGCAAACTTCCTCTTCGTGCCCATAATATCGATTTACAATATCGGTATAAATTTCCGAAAACGTTTCTCCGGTTAGTGGTTTTCCTTTTTCTCCTTCTTCGTGTATCTTCAATTCAAATTCAGCAAATTGAGTTTGACGGAATAAGGTACCTTTAAAACGATCGAGCCAATTCATTAACAAAGACAATTTAACATCATCATCTTCAACTTTGTTCATCATGTAGTTGAACAGCAGAACTTCGTTGAAGGTAGAAGCTACTTCGGCAACAAAAGTGGTGTAGTCGGCCGTAGGGTACGGCTGTGTTTTATTCGAAAAGTAGCTCTGCATGGTGTGTCCCAACTCGTGCGCCAGGGTACTCACATCTTCATAAAGGTCGTTGTAGTTTAGTAATATAAAAGGATGCCCATCGTAAAAAGCCCCATTTGAATAAGCTCCTGATCGCTTTCCGGGAGTCGGATAAACATCAATCCAGCGCTCGTCGATTGCCTTTTTTACGGTGTTGGTGTATTCGTCACCCATCGGTTTTAAGGCATCCAAAATAATAGCAGTTCCTTCGTCGTAGCTGTAGTTTAAATCAACGTCCTTGACAACCGGTGCATATAAATCCAGGTACTTCAGCGTATCCACATCCATCATGCGTTTTTTGATTTTCAGGTAACGGTGAAAAGCCGGGAGGTTTTTATTCACGTTGTCGACCAACGAATGATAAACATCAACCGAAATGTTGTTGGGATAAAGCGATGCTTCAAGCGACGAATCGTAATGGCGTGCCCGGGCATTGAAAATATCAGCTTTGACATTACCGTTGAGAATTTCGCCGTAGGTACCTTGAAATCTGGCATAATTGTTCCAGTAGGCATCAAATACAATTTCGCGGTCAGCTCGGTTGTCCGAAGCCCGGTAGCGACTGTATTCTGCACTTCCAATTTCCAGCTGCGTACCATCCGAAAGTGTTACTTCAGGCTTCGGCATTTCGGCATTCGAAAAGGTTCCGAAAACAGCTTGTGGTACCGAGGTCACTGTTCCTGAAAGTGCCATGATGCGTTCTTCTTTTTCACTCAGTGAGTGCGCTTTGGTACGGAACATATTTTCCAAAGGCATGCGGTACACTTCCAGTTTAGGCTCCGATTTGATATAGGATTCAATGGTTTTCCAGTCGGTCTCTAAAATCTCCGGTTCGATGAAAGCCGCTTTTGCACCAAAGGTGGAAAACAAGGACTGCAATTCCTGTTTCATGCCGTTATATTTCATATCGCGCATGTCCAGGTCAGAATTCATCCCGGCATAGAGGTAAATTTTTGAAGCCTCTTTTGACAGCTCGCTGTTAAATGTGAGAACCTTTAACAGGTTTTCGGGCGACTGTGTAATTGTTCCTTTAAATTTCTCGACCTCATCCAGTTTTTTGGTCAAATTTTCAACTGCTGCCCTCCAGGCCTCGTCTGATTCAAAAAGGTCGGTTAAACTCCATTTGTATTGGTCAGCGATTTTATCGCGGGTTTTCTGTGCATAGCTGTTGGCGCTTGTTACAACAACCAACAGAGCTGCAAAAAACAGTGCTGTTTTCAAGTTAATTCTCTTCATATGGCTAAAAGTTGTAAAGTTTCTAACACAATAGGTATTTATCTGACGAAATTATTACAAATAAAAAGCTTAAAAAAAGACGAAATTCATGTTTTGACGTTGCATCAAATCGTTCCAAAATGATCTTTCCCTATTCTGAATTCGACGAATGTGTTTGGTGTCGGGCTATTTGATGAGGTGAAGTAGCGGAACGATATCATCTTACATCTTAACCCGAAACTTGTACATCAAGTCCGGCTGCTTTCACACGGCTGGCAATTTGATTCAGTTGTTCCAACGATACTTTTTCCAATCCTTCAGCGGGCGTATCGCGGGCAACGGTATAAATCATAACCTGTTTGGGTTGAATGTCGTTCAGAACTTTTAGCCAGGCCGACAATTCTTCCTCGGTGGTGTTGTCTACGGTTTGTCCTTTGAATGTACCTCGCAAAAACATGGTTTGAATGATGGCATGCCGCCCAAATCGCTTCAGCTGTTCAATGGTTCGCCCAAGATCAAAGGAGCCAACCGGGCAGTCGAGTAATTCAACCGTTTCCGGAATCGCCGAATCCAGTTTCAGGATGTTATCTTTTATTTTGAGGAGCGCTTGAAAGACGGGCTCCCGATGAATCATGGTGGAATTGGAAAGTACAGCAATGCGGCAGTTGGGAGCAAACTGATTGCGCAAGGCTATGGTGTCGTCAATAATCTCCGGGAACCTGGGGTGAAGTGTGGGCTCGCCATTTCCGGCAAAAGTAATTACATCGGGCAATTGCCCTTCCTTTAGCATGTTTTTTAGCTTTTGTTCCAAACGGTCGGCAACCAACTCGCGACTTGGCAATTCGGCTTTCTTTTCGCGCTTTTCGGGGTTCCAGCCACACTCACAGTAAATGCAATCGAACGAGCACACTTTGCTGTCGGTAGGTAGCAGGTTTATGCCAAGCGAAACCCCCAACCGACGACTTTTTACCGGGCCAAAAATAACTTCATCAAACAGAAAGGTTGCCATGCTGTAATTTTTCAGCGAAAATACGGATTTAAAGTTTGGGTTTGAAATCTTGCCCAAAGAATTGAACCCAAACAATGGTCATGTTGGATCATCTAATTAAAATAATTTTGACATTCTTGTTTCTTGCATAATAATCGTCCTTTGTAACCCGTCAATTTTGCTTTACAATGCTCGTTTTTTGCTAAACTCTAATATGAAAAAGCTACTGTTATATTAGAATAAACTAAGTGCTTGTAGTTATAAATTTTGTATTCGCCATGAAATGTTTTTTTATATCTTGCAACAAGTTTAGCATAAAACGCTCGAATCAACAACATTTAAGCCGAATCATGTCAAAGTCAGTTAGAACCAAAAAGAACAATAAGATTGACAAAAAAGTATGGGACAAAATCTTCATAATTGTCTACATTTTGATACTCGTAGTATCTTTTTTCAAAACCTACGATCGTGTTTTTGATAAAAAAATTAATCTTGGAGGAGATAATGCTGCCTATTATATTTTAGGTAACGCAATCGAAAGCGGACAAGGCTTCACCAACATTCATACAAAAGAGAAAGTAGCACACAACCATTTTCCACCGGGTTATCCAGCAGTTATAGCAGCGGTATCAACCATTTTTACCAACGAT
The DNA here is from genome assembly GCF_055140945.1 of Sunxiuqinia sp. Lineage (NCBI taxonomy): Bacteria > Pseudomonadati > Bacteroidota > Bacteroidia > Marinilabiliales > Prolixibacteraceae > Sunxiuqinia > Sunxiuqinia sp. Next base: position 18,712 of record NZ_JBSQYS010000028.1, on the reverse strand, counting down.
ATTCTATTTATTAAGAAAGTAAACGGTTTCTTTCTGCTTGCATCAATCGGACTGCTGTTTTTAATACTGTATCAGCTTTCAGGCAGCATTCATGTTGCCTTTATCACCAGTTTGATTTCCTTATTGAATTATCACCTGTTGAGCTATTCGGTTATCATGATGAGTGAGATTCCCTTTCTGTTCTTTTCACTACTTTCAATTTGGCTGGTTACAAAACTCAATCTGGATAAAGTATTTTATAAGAATCCCTTATTTCTGCTGCTTCTGGTCACTATCCCTATCACGTATTATATTCGGTCAACTGGATTAGCTTTAGTAATTGGTATTGTTGCATATTTGGCCTTTAAAAAGAAATGGGCCTATATTGCAACGCTGGTTCTTGGGTTTTTGCTGTCCATTCTACCCTGGTATCTGAGAAACATGCAGCTAGGCGGCAATGCCTATGCGAAACAATTAATTCGGAAAAATCCTTATCGCCCGGAGCTTGGACAGATGGAATTTGGAGATTGGTTCACAAGATTCTGGCACAATCTGGAGCGCTATATCACACGTGAAATTCCATCAGGGACATTCAATTTTATACCAAATGCAAACTACAAAGAGGCCATCTCAAGCACCGAATGGATGATCGGGCTTGTTCTAGTCGCCTTCATGTTATTTGGACTTTTTCGAACGAAGAAGTACTTCAACCTCATTTTCTTCTATCTTGCTTCCTACTTCGGGATTTTGCTTTTGTGGCCAGAAGTTTGGTACGGGGTTCGGTTTATGCTTCCACTAATTCCTCTGTTTACCTTTTTATTTATTCATGGCATCATTGAATTGCTGACGCTGACTGCTCAAAAATTCTTAAAACTGAAAAGGCCACAGGTTGTCCAAATAGCGGTTGTTATTCTTATTCTGATCAGCAGTAGTTCATATGCTTCAAAAGCTGTTGATTTATTGGAAAAGAAAGCGAAAAGCAAATATCCGGACAAGTATAAAAACTATTTCGAACTTGCTGAATGGGTTAAAGCAAATGCACCAGATAGTTCAGTAACCTGCTGCCGCAAAGGACAGTTGTTTTTTCTTTTTTCGAACAAATATGTTACCGGCTACAAAAACACGCTAGACACCGAGGAACAAATTGAGTTTTTGAAAAGTAAAGGTACCGACTATGTCATTTTAGATCAACTCGGCTATTCTTCAACAGGACGCTACCTGCTTCCTGCGATAAAAAAATACCCGTTGAAATTCAAAGTGATAAAACAAGTAAAAAAACCGGATACTTACTTAATGAAATTTCAACCGGAACAGGGTTATTGGGGCGAATGGAAGGATGACAAACGAGAAGGGAAAGGGACTTTTGTTTGGGAAAACGAACAACGATTTGTTGGAGAATTTAAAAACAATTTGAGAAACGGCAAGGGCATACTCTTCTACCCAAACGGCAATCAACTTGAAGGAACGTGGGTGAATGACACGCTTGATGGAGCCGTTACTTTAAAGTCGAAAGATGGTAAAATAATCGAACAGAGTATTTTTGAGAATAATCAGAAAGTACGGGTTCTCAACCAGAAATAAAACATATTCGTTCTTCCCCGTCTAAAATGACATGGGGTACATTAAATCGCTAAAAAAATCCGGGTTGATATCAGCCCGGATTTTCTTCTATCTTTCGATTTGCTAGATACCAAAACTGGCCTTTATCTGATCAATATAGTCGAGTTTTTCCCAGGTAAATAGTTCCACTTCCTTCTCGATCTTTCCTAAATACGGAGACTCAAATGTTTTTACCTTAATCTCTGGAGTGCGTCCCATATGCCCATAGGCTGCTGTTTCCTGATAAATCGGGTTACGCAATTTCAAGCGTTGCTCGATCGCTGCCGGCCGCAGGTCAAAAATTTCCTTTACCTTTTGGGCAATGGTACCATCATCTAATTGCACGTTGGCTGTTCCGTAGGTATTCACAAAAATCCCTACCGGATGAGCCACTCCAATCGCATAGGCCAGCTGAACCAAAATCTCATCGGCAATCCCGGCTGCCACCAGGTTTTTAGCCATATGGCGCGAAGCATAAGCTGCAGAACGGTCAACTTTTGAGGGATCCTTACCCGAGAAAGCACCACCGCCGTGTGCCCCTTTACCACCATAAGTATCCACAATAATTTTGCGCCCGGTTAGTCCGGTATCGCCATGAGGACCTCCAATTACGAACTTACCGGTTGGGTTGACATGGTAAATAATGTCGTTGCCAAACAGCGCTTTCACCCGCTCAGGCAATTGAGCAATTACACGCGGCATCAGGATACTGATCACATCTTCCTTGATTTTTGCCAACATCGGTTCGTCTTCGTCAAACTCATCATGCTGAGTTGAAACGACGATGGTATCCACCCGTTTTGGTGAGTTATCATCGTTGTATTCGATGGTGACCTGCGATTTTGAATCGGGGCGCAAATAGGTCATGTCCTTTCCGTTGCGACGGACAGCAGCCAATTCCTTCAAAATGCGGTGTGATAGCTCCAGTGCAAGCGGCATGTAATCGTCTGTTTCTTTGCTGGCATAACCAAACATCATGCCCTGGTCGCCAGCTCCCTGGTCCATCTTATCTGTTTTATCAACTCCACGATTAATATCCGGGCTTTGCTCATGTATTGCAGTTAACACCCCACATGAATCCCCGTCGAAGCGATAGGCTGCCTTGGTGTAACCAATCTGGTTGATCACTTTTCGGGCAGTTTCCTGCACGTCAACATAGGTTTTCGATTTTACCTCGCCGGCCAATACAACCTGTCCGGTAGTTACCAGGGTTTCGATGGCCACTTTCGAATCCGGATCAAAAGCCAGAAATTCATCCAACAAGGCATCTGAAATCTGGTCAGAAACTTTATCCGGGTGTCCCTCGGATACCGATTCACTTGTAAATAAATAACTCATATTTTTAAGTCTATTAAATAAACAATTGTAAGCTCAGGCAAAACTGCCGGGCTAATAGTTACCTGTGAAATAAGATGGAGATTGAATGAATGCGGTCGTGTTAAAGCGATTGCTTTAGCATTTTTTTAACGTGGTTGCAATCAATCTCAAATTTTTCCACTAGGCTGGCTACAAATGTACAATCTTTTTTTCGGATACAAAACAAGCCGGATTCAACAGGCTACGCGGGCTTTTCCCCTCTCTTCCAGAAGAGAGGGGACGAGTTCAGAGCAATCCGAAAGGATTGAGATGAATTCAGGGGAGAGTCTGACATGCAGCATCGCCCCGGCTTTTCGCTTTCTGAAATCCCAAAAGCAACGGATCGACGATTAAAAACTTCAAGCAGGTAGATTTCGGTTAAATGGGATGATGAACCCATGTCAATTAAGTCAGGATGGTAAATACAAACTAACAGAGTACTCTATCCGGTACTTGTTCGGATTCAATAAAAATGAACTAATCATCCATCCCGGGAGTTAGTAGTGTTGAAACCAAAAAACAAATTGAATGAAGTATTTCGTAAAAATAAACGATGTAAAATCGACCGGGGAGCTGGAAGGGGCCTGGAATAATGACGACTATAAGGAATTGCTGATAAGATTTGAGTATCCTGATTCGGATCAATTAAAACCAGCAGAATTGGAGGAATACCTTTTTATGGCCATTTCCGACTTTGAACCAAACGAAGCGGCTGCCATTCTGCTTGACTACAAACTTTCGGATGTCCTCGCCGAAGGACAGATTGATAATCTTTCGCACGAAATGCTACGGGTAAAAGTCTTTGAAAATTATTCGGAGATTGATCTTCACCACGATTTATTCAACATTAACCAGTTGCTTTACAAGGCCTACAACGGAAAGTTCCCACAGGGCAAGGTAAACATCATCCAATTCGAAATTACGGGTCAAAACAATGACCCGGAGGAGATCACAAAAGAAACCGCATTGAAAGCACTAAGTTATGGTCTTTCAGAAAGCAATTTACTTAACCGCTTACTAGGCGACCAACTGGAGGGCCGGACATCCTTTCCGGAGGCTGACGGAATTGTGTGGGACTTACAAAACAAGGGAGATCATGTTTATTCGATGACGATTTCAGAAAAATGGCTGTCCAAAAATGATTTCACAAAAACAGAATATGAATGCACTGTGCAGCCGTTTGTAGACCCCGATGAAGAAGAATAAACCGCAATAAGAACAAGACGATAGCTAGTAGACTTTAGATCCAAGAATAAAGAACCAAGAGCCAAGACGGTGAGATAGCAGTAATCTGTTTCGGACAATACTGGAGCAAGTCGCCAGCAGATCCTGAAACGAGTTCAGGAAGACGAGCATTCAAATGGGACAGTTAAGTCCCCCACTTCGCCATTAGGAGAAAAGGAACTGGGGTTTTGGGCAACACCCCAACACCTGCAAAAGAAATGGAGCTGGCCTCCTTTCGAACTTTAGCTTTCTTGAATGGTTTAAACGACTATCGGGCTGAAATTCAAGTTCGATTGATTTAACCGATTGGCTGTATGCTACAAATTGCAACTTTTGTTTTGTTCACTTTAATAATGAATCCTATGGTACTGGTTGACTTTTCGGTTTCGGAAAACAACGATTTACAAGCGTGGTTTGTGGTAAACGATGGCGTCATGGGTGGGCGGTCAGCATCAACCTTCGACTTAAATGCCGATGGAAACGGACTGTTTAAAGGAACCGTTTCCCTGGAGAACAGCGGCGGGTTTGCATCGGTGCATTACCGTTTCGACCCACTGGAAATAGGGAATGCAAAAACACTGGTTTTGTACTTAAAAGGCGATGGCAAAAGATACCAGGCACGAATTTATGCCAATACCAGCGATCGGTATTCTTACATCGCCTATTTTGAAACATCGGGAGAATGGCAAACCATCGAAATTCCCTTGGCAAGTATGTATCCTTCGTTCCGGGGACGCAAGTTGGATCAGCCAAATTTTGCTGCTACACGTATCGAAGAAATTGCCTTGCTAATCGGCAACAAAAAGGCCGAAAGTTTTCAATTGGAGATGAAGAAGATCCTAATGAAATAAGCAGTATCGAATTGCAAGCAAAAAAGAAAACGGATTGGCACTCCACCTCATCCGGAATATCGGTTATTCTACCTCAAACACTTCGAGCGACCAACGATCCCGATAGGCCTCATTGGCATTGCGCCTGAGGGCATACAATTCTTTTCCCTGGCTGTTGACAAACACATACCACACCTCGAGCTCTGCTTCGCTGAGGTTCCCGAACTCATCCACTTCGTAAGGCGAGAGAGGGTAGCTGTTTAACCGGTTCAGGTTGGTCGCATCAAATTGCTCAATAAGCCCTGTTTCCTGCTGACTGTAGTTTTTATAGACTGACGTTCCTTCTGCGACAAACAAACTGTTGGTTGATTCTGATTCGTCGAACGAACTAATGAAATTCATTCGCGTGTTCAGCTCGCCGTAAAGATCGAAAGTTGCAATCGGCTCCCATTTTGTGGTATAGGCCGGTATAAAATAGACTTTCCCCCGCGTGGTCAGCATGTGTTGGCCGTTTTGCATGGGCCAGAAACGTTGCAGGTCTTCATGCCAATACGCGATGGTGTCCTTCGGCAAGCCCTGGCTGATATCAAAGAGCAAGACACCGGTGGGCGACACCGATGTGCGGCTCGCTAACAGATAGGGCTGATCCTTAACCCTCATGAGCCACGTTCCGCCATAAAAATGGTGCGACGGATGACTACTTGACTGCGTTATTTCACCCGTTTCCAGGTTCAGGTTGCGAAGGTTATCGAAGTCGCTGCCCGATGGCGAAATGTAACACCAGCCATTGTCACCTGCTGCCAGGTCGAAGGGAACACAGTTTAGCGTGTAGGTTTTTTCTAGGGACAACGCCTGAATGTTAACCACTGAAAGATAGGCGACCGTGTAGCCTACCAATAGTTTCCCATCCGGTGTCAGCTCCAGGCATTGGGGGCTTTTATCCAGTTCCATGGTTGAAGGAAGATCGAGTTGGGTATTGCGTATGAGCAACTGGTTTGGACTTTTCGTGGCAATCACCAGTAAATCGCCGCTTTTATCATACAAGGCATCCGTAACGATTCCCTTTATTGGCGAAACCCGACCATTATTGGCGATAGGAGGTTCCTGTCCGCCATTGCCATTTCCCCCGTTACCGATGGTATCGGTGGATTGATCAAAATGGCCATACAACACTTCAACCTGGTAGTAGCCAACATCTTCCACCATGATCTCCAGCCACCCGGAATAGTAGTCATCGCCGGTTTGGTATTCCGGCTGGCTCATCGTGTAGAGCAAGGGAATGGCTCCACCCGAAAAGCGGCCCTGCATGGGCTCAATATCCATCCACTTCGGGTGAGTACGAATGTAATAGTGACGATCGCCTGCTTCGGGAAGGTGGAACGAGATCGATCCTTGTGGTTGTTGCGACGAAATAACCAGCGGCTCATTGATCGTGTAGTAGATCAGTTCGTCGTTTTTCAGAAAGTCGTTGTTGCAGCTTCCGGCCAACAAGGCCAGAATGACAATTAAAAAGAAACGGGTTAATGATTTCATCCTTGGGCAGTTTAAAAGTAATAACGAAGGCCGGCTGACAGATCAAACGACGAGATACTTTGAATTTCTTCATCCTCCAGCTCGTACGTGCCGGTGCTGGTGCCGTTGTCGTATTTCACCTTGCTGAGGCTGGACACAAATGTACTCAGACTGATACCTACCGACAGGCGGGGTGCCACAAAGTATTCCAGTCCCAGTTCCGAAAGGCCGCCAAAAGCCTTACCGGTCATCAGCACGTTGGTCTCCAGCAGGGTGGCTTCATCTCGGTAGATGGCTATTCCCAGGGAGATAGATCCCGAGAAACGCAGCTGGTGATCGCGCGACAACGAATACTCGGTGTACAGCGAAGGCCCCACAAAATTGACGTACATCGTTTCCTTCAGCGGACCATGATACAGGGTCACGCCATCCTGCGGATCAAAGGTAGCCCAAACATCCGCTGTCGACTTGAAGAAGCGATACTGCAAACCCACCGCCAGATCCTGCTGCAGGTAGTAGTGGAGGGAGGCCGACGACTGCCATCCCCACAGGATTTGGTCGAAGTAATCGTCAATCTCAGCCTGCCGCAGCCCCTGCATTCTGAGGCTTTCCCGCCCGGGGTCGGTGTCGCCCAGCATATAGCCTAAGCCGCCCGAGGCAGCCACCCGCCAGCGGTAGGGCTCCCGGTTGACAATTTCACCAATCTTGCTCCCTTCTTCATAAATGACTTCTCTGGCTTCCGAGCGGTTAATTTTTCCTTTTGTTTTTACCCCGTTTTGTTCAACGGTGAAGCGGATATGGTGTGCATTTTGTGCCGTGATGGTACAGGAAATAGTATCCTTTTTCCAGGTAACAATGCGGTCCTGGGCTTGCCCCGGAAACGCAAGAAATAGCAACAAAACCAGTAAGAACAAGCTGGTGTGTTTCATGACATAAGTTGTTGTTGGTTAAACATTCGTGCGCTCAAATATAAGAAAAGATGGATCGGTTGATGCAGCCGCTGCTATTTTTTTTATGTTATTCGGAATTAGTCTGAATTAATCGACTACAGGAGCCCGATTATCCTGCTCAATCGGGTGTTGACAGCCAGATCGAGCCAACGAATAACAGCATCCTGCCAACCCGCCCGTAAAAACTTCACTATCTTTAGAACATGGATGTGCATGATCCCAAAACCAGAAGCTATAACATGAGCCGCATCAAGGGAAAAGATACCAAACCCGAAATGTTGGTGCGGAAATACCTTTTTGCCAAAGGCTTTCGGTATCGGTTGCATGTCAAAGACCTCCCCGGAAAGCCAGACATTGTACTACCCAAATACAAAACCGTCATCTTTGTCAATGGCTGCTTCTGGCATGGACACAAAGGTTGCCGCTACTTTACCCTCCCTAAAACCAATACTGAATGGTGGCTCAATAAAATTAAAGACACCCAGCGCCGCGACAAGGAAAAAGAAATAGAATTGAATGTAGCCGGTTGGCGGGTGATCATTGTTTGGGAGTGTGAGCTGAAAACTGAGCAGCGCCAAGAAAGCCTCCATAAATTAATCTGTCAAATCAAAGAGCGCTGAATTTGAACAGCTTTTTTTTGCTTACGGGTTTAAAATCCTATGTTCATGTGCAATAATTTGAAAAATGTAAAATGTGACTCATAGTCGGTTGACTAAAAAGTCACACTCTCCTACCTTCATCAACCATGAAAGCACAGGAAGTTTTTGGAAGAAAAATCCGATTTCACCGCAACCAATTGGGTCTGTCTCAGGAAGAACTGGCATTTAAGGCCGGGCTTGACAGAACCTACATTGCGAGTGTTGAAAATGGCAAGCGCAATGTTTCCATTGAAACAATTCATAAATTTCTTTCGGCTTTGCAAATTTCTTTCAGTGATTTTTTCGCTGATGTTAAAGAACTCTAACAGACCAAATGTCAATACCAGTTATCGATATTTTTGCAGGCCCGGGAGGACTTGGAGAGGGATTTTCCAATGTTTTGGATAAAAAAGGGAAACGAATCTTTAAAATAAAGTTGTCCATTGAGATGGATGAGTTTGCCCATAAAACGCTTGAGCTACGTAGTTTCTACCGACAGTTTCCGGCTGGGGAAGCACCAGAAGAATATTACAACTTCATCAGAAACTATAAGCCCTCACAGGACAAAATACTGCGAGAGGAACTGTTCGCAAAATTCCCGGAACAAAAAGCCAAAATAAAAGAGGAAGCATGGCAATGCACTTTAGGTGATGAGCAGTTTCCTCCTGAATTAGTGGATGCCCGGATCAAAAAAGCTTTGGGGAGAAATAAGGATTGGTTGTTAATCGGTGGCCCTCCTTGTCAGGCCTATTCGCTCGTTGGCAGATCGAGAAACAGAGGATTATCAGAAGACGATCACCGGGTTTTTCTTTATCGCGAATACCTTCGCATCATCGCCGTCCATCATCCCGCCGTTTTTGTAATGGAAAACGTGAAAGGGTTGTTGTCGGCGAAACTGGATGGTGACCGGATTTTTGAATGGATAAAAAAAGACTTGAAAAATCCGGGAAATCTTTTTCCAGGAAAGAATGCTCCAAGATACAGAATCTACTCCTTTGTTAAACCACCCGATGATTATGAAGGTGACGATCCGATTTATTTCAAAGATGAAGATTATCTGATAAGAACTGAAAGTTATGGGGTGCCACAAAACCGGCATCGGGTGATAATTTTAGGTATCCGGGAAGATTTGGGTGAAATTAGTTACGATCCACTGGAAAAAATGGATCACGTTAAACTAAAAGATGTCATTGGAGAATTACCAAAATTAAGAAGCGGTATTGGAAGAGAAATAGCCGGGAGTAAGCCGAACGGAAAGAATATCTACAAAAAAATAGAGGACAGCGAAGCCGCTTGGGATGGCATTGTTGTTGAAAGTTTACGAAAGGTTGAAAAAGAATTGGGTACGAAAACCATTACCTTGGAAAAGCTGAATGGTTTAACCACGGGCGAAAATTTTAAAAAGGTTGTTCTTTTGGAACCCAAGAACCCGCTTCGAGAGTGGTATCATGATGCCCGTTTGAGGGGTATTTTAAACCACGAAACCCGAACCCACCTGAAAGAAGATTTGGGACGATACTTGTTTTCATCCCTTTATCTGCAATTGAATAAAGATTTTCCAAAGCTCAGGGACTATCCGGAGTGGCTACTTCCAAACCATAAAAATGCTGCAGGCGGGAAATTTGCTGACCGTTTCCGAACCCAACGTCCCGATCAACCTGCAACAACAGTTACGAGCCATATATCAAAAGATGGGCATTATTTTATTCATTATGACCCTGCTCAATGCCGCAGCTTAACGGTTCGGGAAGCAGCACGAATTCAGACTTTCCCGGATAATTATTTTTTCTGTGGACCAAGAACCCAACAATACCATCAGGTGGGGAATGCTGTTCCTCCTTATCTAGCTAAACAGCTAGGGGAGATAGTCAAACTGATTTTACTATAAATACAACCATGAACTCAACTAACTACCAGACAACTAAAGCAGAACCAGACGCAAGTTCTATGATTGAGACTTTCCGGGCAATTGGCTATTCAATGGAAACAGCAATTGCGGACATAATGGATAATTCTATATCCGCCGGGGCAAAGAATATATGGCTAAACTATGATTGGAAAGGAGAAAACACAATAATCCGAATAAAAGATGATGGATACGGTATGAATGGCGAAGAATTAATTCAAGCCATGAGACCAGGTAGTCGACACCCGCTAGAAGAAAGGTCCTCGAAAGACCTAGGAAGATTTGGACTTGGATTGAAAACAGCATCCTTTTCTCAAACAAGGAAGTTTTCGGTTTTATCAAAAAAAGAGGGTTACAATCCAGTTTATTGGGCATGGGATTTAGATCATGTTAATAAGGTCAGTTCTTGGGAATTAATCCAATATATACCTAGTTCTGATCTATTTCCTGAAATTGAATCAATGAACTCAGGTACGTCAGTAATTTGGTATTGTCTTGACAGAACATTAAAAGGAACGGTATCTGATGATAAAGAGGCAATGGGGAAATTTATGGAAATTATGGAAAAGGTGAAATTTCACTTAGAAATGGTCTTTCATAGATTCATTGAGCAAGGTAAAATTATCATTTGGGTTCAAGACAGAAAAGTGGAAGCTTGGGATCCTTTTTTAAAAGGGAAAAAGGGGCTGCAAATATCTTCGGAAGAATTCTTTGGAGACAACATGGTAAATGTTAAAGGTTATGTATTACCCCATAAAAGCAAATTAACTGAGCAAGAATTTAAAAGAGCAGCTGGACCCAAGGGGTGGAATGAACAGCAAGGGTTTTATATATATCGGAATCAAAGATTATTAGTAGCAGGAGATTGGTTAGGAATGTTTCAGAAAGAAGAACACAACAAACTATGCCGAATACTAATTGATTTACCCAACACAATAGATGATAAATGGCAAATAGATATTAAAAAATCTGTTGCCCGCCCTCCAATAAAGGTGCGCAGCCAATTAAAAGCATATGCAAAGAGTACAAGAAGCAATGCTGTGGAAGTTTATCGGTATAAAGGTAAAGTTCTTAAACGTAAATATAAAAGCACATTCATACCTGTTTGGCAAGACGAGAAAAGACGTGGTAAACTTTGTTATAAAATAAATAGAGAACACCCTGTAATTAGTAGCCTTACAGACAATCCTACGAAAGTAGAATTAAATAGACTTCTCCATTTGTTAGAGGAAACGGTACCTATCTCTTCAATTACTATTAAAGAAGCTCTTGATAAGGAAAACTATATAACTCCTTTTGAAAATATCGGGCATAATCAACTAAAAGAGATGATATCAGAAATGGTAACGCAGCTCACTTTACAAGGAAAATCATTAGAGGATGCTACTTCCATTATTTTAACAATTGAACCATTCGATCAATATCCAGAATATGTATGCAAATTAATTGACCATATATGATAAGTGACGCCATAAAACAAGCCCAGTTTTTAATTCGATTAAAGTCAAAAGGTGATTTTTTAACACCTGATACACTAGAAAGTGTAGCATTGGATACTTTGAAAATTTTCCCTGATGTCGATAAAGAGTTATTGAAAAAGCATTTGATGCACCAATATTCAATTTTTCAGGAAAAATCAGAAACAATAACTAAAGATTATACCCCATGGATTAAACAAACAAAATCAGAGATTTCTTTGAACTTCTGGCCTCGTTATCAGCAATATCTAGAGGAATATAAAAATTTTCCAACTAAAACTTTACTTGAAATTGATAATACCACTGATGATACTCTGGATCATTTACATAACCCTAGGTCAAAAGATAATTTTGATAAAAGAGGGATGGTAGTCGGACATGTTCAGTCTGGAAAAACTGCAAATTTTTCAGGGTTAATTTGTAAAGCTGCGGATGTTGGATATAAATTTATTATTGTTCTGGCTGGAATTCATAATAGCCTTAGGGCTCAGACTCAGGTAAGAATTGATGAAAGTGTTCTGGGGTATGACAATCAACATTACAAGACCAACAAGGAGATGAAGTATGTTGGAGTAGGTAATTTTATTGAAAGCCGATCAAAAGCCGTAGCTCATTCAATTACAACCTCTCAAAGTGATTTTAATACTACGACTGCAAATTCAATAGGGATCAATTTTGATACTAATGAGCCAATTATTGCTGTAGTTAAAAAGAATGCTTCGATATTGCAAAAACTTACACAGTGGTTAGAATCACAAGCTACAGAAATAGAAGATGGCAAGAAACTAATATCAAACAAACCACTTTTAATAATCGATGATGAGGCTGACAATGCATCATTAAATACAAACAAGGAAGATTTAGACCCTACGCGTATTAATAGCCAAATTAGAAATATACTTAAGCTATTTAAGAAAAAATCCTATGTAGGTTATACTGCAACTCCTTTTGCAAATGTATTTGTACAACTAAATGAAGATGATTTATTTCCTCGAAACTTTATTACAAACTTAAAGGCTCCATCTAACTATATTGGACCTGATAAGATATTTGGTTTTGAATCTGATAGTTATGACGAAAGGAGTACTTTATCTATTATAAACAAGATTTCTGATTACGAAGATTTACTACCTGACGGTCACAAAAAAGAAGACCCGTTACCCAATATTTTACCTACATCACTTAAAACAGCGATTAAATGTTTCATTATAACATGTGCAATAAGACGTTGCAGAGGTCAGGTAGATGTGCACAACTCAATGCTAGTGCATGTTTCAAGGTTTCAGATTTGGCAATCGAAAGTTAAGGAGCTTGTTGAGGAAGAATTTAATTTTTACAGAAGAGGTATTGAGCAGAATAATAAAGACGTATTAGATGAAATAAGGCGAGCTTTCGAACTCGACGGGAATGGTTATAAGTCATATAGAACTGTAACAAATGAGATTTTAGAGTCAGAATTAAGAGAAATTGACCCATATATTGAAACCGTTGACTGGCTAGAAGTTGAGAAAGAGTTACATCCTGCAGCAACTAAAATATTAGTAAAAGAGATACATGGAGGTGCAAAGGATACCTTAGATTATTTCGATAATTGTGGGGTGTCAGTTATTGCTATTGGAGGTAACAAATTATCTCGAGGTTTAACATTAGAAGGACTTTCGATAAGTTATTACTTACGGTCTTCAAAAATGTATGACACCCTAATGCAAATGGGGCGTTGGTTCGGTTACCGCCCGGGCTATGTGGATTTGTGCAGATTGTTTACTGCCGAGCATTTGGTAAACTGGTTTAGCCACATAACAAAGGCTTCGGAAGAGTTAAGAAGGGAATTTAATTATATGACGAAGGTCGCTGGTTCAACACCTGAACAATATGCTTTAAGGGTTAGAACTCACCCTGAAAATGTTTTACAGATTTCAGCACGTAACAAAATTCGCAAAGCAATTCAAGTCGAGTTGAGTTGGGCTGGTCGCTTGATTCAGTCATACGAATTAGAGAAAAACTCGAATACCATTTTGAATAATTTTAATGCATATGAAAAATTTGTTAGCAAGTTAGGGGATCAATACACTTTATCCGGGAACAATAAGGTGTGGTACAATATACCTGCTTCAGATATAAGAGAATTTCTGCACAACTTTAAGGTACCCCCCGGTGTGCTATCATCCTCTCCAGGAAATTTGAGTCGCTATATTGACGAGGCGAATACGCAAGGAGAGCTTACAGAATGGCGACTAGGATTAATGAGTAGGAATAAATCAAGTACGTCAAGTGACGTTGGACATCATACAATAGGTTGGTTTAGTCGTAAAAATCAAAATGAACCAAATAGTAGTGTCTACTATGTAAACAAAAGCAATATTACCTCTAGACCTGACGAGTTTATTGATATGGGTGCAACTGAAAAACAATTATACCTTGAAAAGAACATAGCCAGATGGAAAGAGTCTAGTTCTAACAAGCCAAAGCCAACAAACCCCAATGGTGAAACAGTTAGAAATGAGTTTCGAAAACCTGATAAACCGCTTATGCTTCTGTATCTCTTAAATCCTGAAGAGGCAGGGCTAACAGATGAGGTTAACCCTTTTGTGGGATTTGCCATTAGTTTTCCAGGTAGTGATAAGCTGGAATCGGTAAGTTTTGCGATTCATGCGGACCAAATACCCAACTTTGATTTTGAGGTAAAAGATGAAGACTATGAGGACGAAGATTGAAAATATCTGGGACACATTTTATGAGTCTGACTTAAAAAAATTTGGTATTCTACACAGAAGGTATTCTGTTGAGATGATTCCGGATGGTTTCATTGCAATGAGATTCCCTGATAGAACAAGGTGTATTGCATTTAGAATTTCTTGTGAAAAACAAAAAATTGATAAACTCAATGATTTAATAGAAATAAAATGTGAGATTCTTAAAGATGAAACTCAACCCGATAAGTATTTGCTTGTATTTACTCTATTGGATAATACACTGATTTCCATTTTTGCTGTATTGTGTGAAGACCTTTTCCAATCAGTTTTTCGGACTGATAAAGAGGATGAACTTATTCAAAGCCTAAAAAACAGATTTATCAAATGGAAAGAGCTGTTTTCCATAGCTAAAGGCGGAGGCTTATCTGATGAATTACAAATAGGTCTATATGGTGAGTTGACGATGTTAAAGAAATTGATAGAAGTCACACACAAAAATTCAAAAAGTCTTTCTATTTGGACTGGGCCAGAAGCCGGTATTCGTGATTTTGAGAATGGCTCATGCGCATTGGAGGTAAAAACTTCACATGGTCACAATCATCAGAAAATAAAAATAAGTTCTGAACGACAACTAGATACTAACTTACTCGACAAATTATTTCTTTTCCATTTATCATTCGAAAAACGAAATTCTTCCGAAAATACACTGAACCATCTAATAGAGAAATTATTTTCGATATTAAATGATGACGAGGAAGCGAAACAAGATTTCAAACGCAAGCTTCATCTGACAGGTTGGTTTGAACATCAAAAAGAACTTTACTCTAATACCTCATATTTTGTTCGGAATGAGAATTTTTATCATGTAGCAAACAATTTTCCACGCATTGAAGAGAATGAACTTAGAAAGGGAGTGGGAGATCTTAAGTACTCTATAATTCTTTCATCCGATACCGAACCATACACAACTAACTTGAATACCATTATCCAAAACTTTGATTTAAAATGACATTGCAATCATTTCACAAAGAATTATTACAAGAAATAAAGACAACACAGCTTGCTGAAGAAGAAGGTGGCATGCAGGAACAAATTTTCACACAAATTGCGATTGATCTCCTTTCAGAAGCTGGAGAAACTGAAAATGCCCGTTTATGTTTTGACCGTAAAGAAGACTCTTTAGGAAGAACCATGCATAAACTAAATGGCTATGCTCTTTCTGAAAACTATGAAACATTGGATTTATTTGTTTCTGGATTCAGATCGAACGACGAAATCGTAACTATTAATAAACAAGAAACTGAAACCTTGGTCAATCAAGTCGAGAAGTTTTTTAGAAATGCAGTGTATAAGGAATACGTAAACGACCTTGAAGAGTCTTCTGAAGTGTTTGACTTAGCCCACACGTTAGCTGAAGTGGAGGAGGTTAAAGAATTTTTATCTCGCGTGAATATTTATGTTCTGTCAAATGCTACTTGTAAGTCGGATATCAATTATAACAAGACCATCAGTGGGTACAGTGTTTTTATACGAGTAATTGATATTGAATATTTATTTAATCTTTCAGATCAATCCCGTGTACCTATTGAGCTAAATTTTAAAGAGTATGGTGATCTTCTTCCTTGTCTAAAAGCACCATGTAACAATGAAGATTATGAATCCTATCTAATATTAATACCAGGTACGATATTGGCCAATGTATATGAAGAATATGGTTCTCGTTTACTAGAGCAGAATGTACGTTCATTCCTTCAGTTTACCGGAAAAATTAACAAAGGGATTAGAGAGACAATAAAGACGAAACCTCATATGTTTCTGGCATATAATAACGGAATTGCTGCAACTGCTGAAAGTGTCGAAATTGTTGAAGATGGAGCCGGGCAAAAGTCAATATCCTGGGCTAAAGATTTTCAAATTGTTAATGGTGGCCAAACTACAGCCTCAATTTATCATACGTGGAAAAAAGATAAAGTGGATGTTAGTCAAATATTTGTACAAACTAAACTTACTGTCGTAAAAAAGCGAGATAATTTCGGAGACATTGTTAACCGTATCGCTGAATACGCAAATACCCAAAATAAGGTATCGGTTTCTGATTTAAGTTCCAACAAACCTTTCCATGTGGAAATGGAGAAAATATCAAGATCAGTATGGGCGCCGCCAACGAACGGCTCTAACATTCAAACCAGGTGGTTTTATGAACGTGCAAGAGGTCAATATAAAAACGCTAGGGCTAAGGAAGGATTAACGCCTAAAAGAAGAAAGGCATTCGATATGCGAAACCCTCGAAGTCAAATGCTTTCAAAAGAGTTATTGGCAAAATATGTCAACAGCTTTGGTGAAGTAACAGAGCGTGGAAAAATTGTAATAGGTCCTCACATTGTTGTACGAGGAAGTCAAAAGAATTATGCTCAGTTTCTAAATTATAACATGCCCAAAAATCCAGATAATATTTTCTTTGAAGATGCTGTAGCAAAGGCTATTGTATTTAAAGGAGCAGAAAGATTATATGGTGTAAAGCCTAATTCAATAGGGGATATGAGGTATATAACAGTTCCTTATGCAATAGCATATCTCCATCATAAAACTTCTGGGCAACTTGATATTTATAAAATATGGCTTTCCCAAACGATAAGTAAAGAGCTTGAGGAAACACTATTTGCGATTCTAGAGTACGTCGAAATATTTATTAAAAATAATGCTCCTGGATCGTTATATGGAGAATGGGCTAAAAAAGAAGAGTGCTGGGAAAAACTTAGAGAAAAAGATTTTGATGTCAATTTTGATAGTATCAAAGGTGATTTGAAGAATCAAAAAAGCCCAAAAAGAAAAAAAATCACTGAAGAAGAAATTGATCAAAAAGTTATACAACAGGAAATATCACTAATTAAATCTGTATCCTTGCAAAAGTGGTCAGAAATAAACAAGATAGGTAATAATATTAATGGTCTAACTTCGCATTTAAAAGATCGCTCACTAAATATTTTATCTACCCTTAAGCAAGGGAAAAAACTTTCTGACAAGCAAAGAGTAGATGCTTTAAAAATCATAGATGTCCTGATAAATAATATTGAAGATTTTTTCGATGATAATGATCCCTATGCCAAAGTAATGGATACTTCAGATGATGGCACTATTGTAATAAATGAAGTTAACCTGAGAAAAATTGTTGAATGGGACACCAAAGCAAAAGTTTTAACACCTAGAGAACTTCAGTATATAGCTAATTTTGCTTATCGTTTGAAAAAGCTAAACTCATTTCACAAAAAAAACATAGAGCGACACATAGACCGGTTATTGAAAGCCGGGTTTAAACTATAATCTCATTTCCTCTTCGTCATCCCGAACTTGTTTCGGAATCGTGAAGTGGAGGATTAGCAGTAAGTTGTAGATCCTGAAATAAATTCAGGAGGACGCTTTCCCTTTTTTTTGCCGTTCGGCGGAAACCACCGATGATACCTGCAAGGAATACATCAGCTATGTGGAGCTCAGCTTTTCGGGAGGAAATGGCATGGCGGTGAAGGAGTCTGACGGGTATGCGTTTTGATCGCAGGAAACACCACAGTTGTCTTCGTTTTTCTCTGGTGTTTCAGGTCGATTTGTTCCGGTTACAAACCGGAACACCCAGCGTTATTTCCTCTGTAAGCCTTGTTTCATAAGGATTTTTGCTGTTTTTGATGTTGGGGATTGTCTTTATCCCCCAGGGGCAAGGCCCGATTCCCAAGGTACTTATTGTTTTCCCCAAGGGGCGAGACATGATCCCCAAGGTACCAGGAGCAATCCCTTTGGGGCGCAAGCTTATCCCCAAGGGACGCACGATAAGTCACAAGGGGAAAAGGATGATCCCCCAAGGGCGAGAGCTTATCCCCTAAGGGTGAAACATGATCCCCTGAGTACGAAAGGCAAGTACTTGAGTTGATAACTGTTTTTTTTAGCTTTTAGCGCATAAAAAAACCGGTCCCAAAAGGGCCCGGCTTTTCATGGATCATTGGGGCATTTCCGGTGTCTGCGTTTTCCGGTCACTGTTCCTGAGTTTTTTGATCTCAAGTACCAGGTTGTTTTTCTTACCCAACAAGCCACTGATCAAATCTACCGTTGCTGAGCCATCGGTATAAGCCAGGTCCAACGTTTCATTTGCCAGCTGGGTGGCATCTTTAGCAGCTGCCATGGCTTCCCGCTGTTTGCCTTCAGCATTGTCGGCTACCTCGAGTTCTTGTTGCAATTGAGCAATTTTTGTTGCCGGGTCAAAACCCTTGTCTGTGAGCAACTGTGAGTTTTGCTCCATGATCACAATCAATTGTGATACAAAATCGCGTTTTTTACTTTCTGTCATTTTTGACATCTTTAAACGTTTTTAATAGTTGTTTGATTATTAAAATCAGGGGTCGCCTGAAAGCTTTCCACGGCACAGGCGGCCTTTTTTTAGTACCGGTTTGATTCTCCGGTAGAACCACTACCGCAGTAATGGTTGAGTAGATCTGTTTTTATTTTTTGCCCGGCAGTGCCGACTTGTTTGTCGATAGCTTTCTCTTTTCCGGTAGCTGTTA
>NZ_JBSQYS010000027.1:0-61547 GCF_055140945.1 Sunxiuqinia sp. | reverse complement strand
ATTTGCAAAACGTTGGAGTATCCAAAGATCACCACAAATTGGGCTCGTCATACATGGGCAAGCCTGGCAAGGAACAAAGCCGGAATTTCGAAAGCTGATATTGACTTTTGCCTTGGACACGTCAACAACGATTATAAAATGGCAGATATTTATATTGAGATTGATTACTCTATATATGACGAAGTTAACAGAAAGGTTTTGGACTTATTGAAATAAATAATTTCGGTATAAGTTGCAATTTTAAAAAAATGCTTTTATTATTGCACTGAGTTAAGCGAGTTGGACATGAACGAAAGTTCGTGCTCCGGCTTTTTTTATGCCAAATTTTCACTACTGTTCTTAACACTTTTCTTCGCAACGCAGGGCGTCAAAATCAGACGCTATGCAAATTACAGAGTATAATCAATTTTTACATAACAAGATTAAGATTGCACCGAAACAGGGGTTTGATTTGGATATTGATCTGATCAACACGAGACTGAAGCCACATAACAAGATCATGGTGAAGTGGCTGGTCGAAGGCGGTAGAAGGGCTTGTTTTGCCTCTTTTGGTTTGCATAAGACCGTTACACAACTGGAAGCGGTCAGAATAACCCTGGAAAAGACAGGAGGTGGGAAGGGGTTGATTGTTTGCCCTCTTAATATCCGGCAGGAATTTGTTCAAGATTCCCGGAATATTTTAGGATGGGAAGTCTTGCCAAAATTCATCAGGCGAAATTCAGAGCTTGAAGGAGATGGTATTTACCTGACCAATTACGAAAGCATTAGAGACGGGAAGTTGAACCCGTCATTATTCAATGTTGCCTCATTGGATGAAGCATCCATACTAAGAGGCTTGGGCGGTTCAAAGACATTCCGGGAGTTCATGCGATTGTTTACAGGAGACGGAGGGCCTATGGGTTGCCGTCGTGGAGAGGATCAGGTGAAATATCGTTTTGTTGCCACTGCTACCCCTTCCCCAAATGATTACATTGAATTATTGGCCTATGCTGATTTTCTCGGGGTAATGGATGTAAGTCAAGCTAAAACTAGGTTCTTTAAACGTGATTCAACCAAAGCTGACAAATTAACACTTCACGCTCACAAAGAAGAGGAATTTTGGCTATGGGTGAGCAGCTGGGCGATATTCGTCAATCGGCCATCCGATATAACCATGAACCCAGAAGATGACAAAGGCTACATTCTCCCTGAGTTGGATTTAAGGTGGCACGAAATTCCATCCGATCACACAAAAGCCGGTACCGGTAAAGACGGCCGTCAATTTAAGATGTTCAATGATGTTTCGGCTGGAGGACTGCAAGGAGCTGCAAAGGAAAAGCGGGAGAGCCTAAATGATCGGATTGCAAAGATGATGGAGCTTCGTGAAGAGGACATCAACGCACACCGTATAATCTGGCACGACTTAGAAAAAGAACGCCATGAAATTGAAAAGGCCATACTGGATGTAGTTTCAATTTACGGTTCTCAGGACTACGAAAAGCGCGAACAGGCAATTTTAGACTTTACCTATGGTCGGTTTCGAGAGCTTGCAGCAAAGCCGGTAATTGCAGGTTCAGGATGTAACTTTCAAAGGCATTGTTCTTGGGCAATATACCTCGGAATTGGTTTCAAGTTTAATGACTTTATTCAATCCGTTCACCGACTTCAACGATTTCTGCAAAAGAACAAGGTCAGGGTTGATCTGATCTACACAGAAGCCGAAAGGGGCGTTCGTAAATCTCTCGAAACAAAATGGAAGAATCACAACAAAATGGTGCAAAAAATGACAGAAATAATTAAAAAATATGGCCTCTCACATTCTGATATGTCAAAGGCACTTACCCGAAAGATCGGAGTTGAAAGAGTTGTTATTGAAGGTCGAAAGTTTCTGGTAATCAATAACGATAATGTAGAAGAATTGTCAAGTCACAACAAGATCAAAGATGATTCAGTTGGGTTGATATTGACTTCAATTCCTTTCTCAACACAGTATGAATACTCTCCAAATTATTCCGATTTCGGCCATTCAGAGAGTAATGAGGAATTTTTTAAACAAATGGACTTTCTAACACCTAATCTGTACAAAAAACTAATGCCTGGGCGAATAGCAGCTATTCATGTAAAGGATCGGATTGTCCCGATGGGATTGAGCGGCATGGGAGTTCAGACGGTTTATCCTTTTCACGCTGATTGCATCAGGCATTATATCAATCATGGTTTTGCTTTCATGGGAATGAAAACAATTGTCACAGATGTTGTACGTGAGAATAATCAAACCTACCGTTTAGGATGGACTGAACAATGTAAAGACGGTACTAAAATGGGAGTAGGTATGCCGGAGTATTTATTATACTTCCGTAAGCCGGCAACCGACACGGCAAACGCCTACGCTGACATTCCTGTCGTGAAGGAAAAGAAGACCATCAGGAAAGAAGGTACCGAAAACCCAAACGGATATTCCCGGGCTCGATGGCAGATGGATGCAGCTGGTTACACAAGATCTTCCGGTAACCGTGGAATGAAACCCGAAGAAATTCAAAAGATCGCATCCATGGAGCCTGATAAGATTTTCAAGTGGTTCCGAAAATACACTTTGAACGAGATTTGGGACTTTGAAGAGGTGGTGACCATTGCGGAAACACTGGAGCTTCATGGCAAGCTTCCATCCGGATTCATGTTGCTGCAACCTCAGAGCTGGTCTGATGAAGTCTGGACAGACATTACCCGAATGCTGACCTTGAACGGATCACAATGGAGCAAAGGAAAAGAGATGCATCTATGTCCTATGCAATTCGATATAGCTGATCGTGTGATCGAGCAGATGAGCAATCCCGGAGAAATAGTTTTGGATCCATTTATGGGTATTGGAACCACTCCTTACAGAGCTATTCTAAAAGGGCGAATAGGTTATGGAATAGAACTAGCTCCTGGTTATTTCCTTGACGGCGTTTCATATTGCCGAGGAGCTGAACAAAACGTGGATATGCCTACACTTTTTGATGCAATCGATAAAATAGCAATTTAAATATAATTCTAAAAATCAATTTAATATGAATGGACAAATTACAGTATCAAGAAATGAACTGCTGAATAAGCTGACAGCAGTGGGAAAGGTCGTAAGCAATAAAAGCTTAATACCTTGTCACGACAACTTTTTGTTTGAAATTAATGATGGAGTTTTATCGGTCACTGGTGCGGACAGAGAGGGTAATATTACTAAAACGATCGAGTGTGTTTCTCAGTCGATGGAAAATTGTAAGTTCCAAATCGAGCACAAGATAATGCTTGATGGTTTAAAGGTTCTCCCTGAACAACCGTTAATAATTGATGTAGAAATAAAAGGAAGCTCTGGAAATGCAACGTTGAAGCATGAAAGCGGAATCTACAGAATCCCAGTAATATCAAACGATGACTTTTCTGTTATTCAGCAAAAGGCAGGAGAAACGATTCGACCAATTACACTTGAAAGTCATGTTTTGGTTGATGGTATAAAAAAGGTTATCGGATTTGCAGGTCACGATGAATTGAGGCCTATCATGAATAGCGTGCTTATGGAGAGTAAGGAAGGTAAATTGACCTTTACTTCTACCAACTCCAATATGATGGGTATTTACGAAGTATTCAATACTGACTTAGATGATTTCAATATTGTTTTGCCGTTGAAGTTTGGTAAGATTATTTCCGAACTCGCAGATGGAATAGATACTATAGAATTACAAATAGGAAGTCGAAATTTGACGGCCATGTTTGGCGATACTAAAATAGTGTACCGTTTGATAGAAGGCAATTATCCAAACTTCAGAGCGGTAATTCCACGAGACAATGACAAGGAAGTTAAAGCAGATGTAAAGAGCTTTAATGGAGCATTGAAAAGGACATCCATTTTTGCCAATAAGAGCTCACTTCTTGTTAGCCTTTCGATTTCAGATCAAAACTTAACAGTAAGTGGAAAAGATGATGATTTCCAAATGTCAGCTCAAGAGCAAATGTCTGTTGAGTATTCGTCCACTGAATTAATTGAGATCGGTTTTAAGAGCGAGTTTCTACTCCAATGTCTAAATGCTATTGATACTCCAGAAGTTAGAATCACAATGCGAGAATCAAACACAGCTGCTCTTATTTCACCAGTTTACGATGAAGGAGATGAATATCACTCTCTTACAATCCTAATTATGCCAATGATGATTGCCGTTTAATCACTATAAAAATCAAATCATGAATCTATTTACAGAATTATCAAACATGCTTCCAGATGGTGTTGATTTAAGCTTAACCATTAGGAAGAAAGGCGCTGAAGTTACAGTCAGCTTGATGCCAAAATCTAAAAAAGTCGATGATCCAGCTCAGTTTAAAATTCAGCCCTTGATAATCACCGGCACTCCTGAAGAACTAGATAATGAATTCGTTGCTGCGATTAAGTCACCTCTTTCACAATCAACAGGACTATTAGCTAACATGGCTGAACATGAAAAATCAGTAAAAGAAGCCGCGGCCAATAGCAAGGCTGAAAAGGATAAAAAGGATAAGGAAAAGAAAGAGGCTGAAGCTCGACAGAAGAAAGAAAAAAAGCTGTTTGAAAAGGCCGATGAGCAGGAAAATGAAGAAGATTATCGCGGTGCAGTCAAAACATTAACTGCTGTTTTGGAAGTCACTTCAGACACTCAAAAAATCCAAACAAGGATTACTGAATTAAAAGAGAAGTTGAATCAAAATAGCCTATTTGGCGGGGAGTAATAATTATGGCACTAGATATTAAAAGTTTAACGCGAGTATTTAAATATGACGGCAATCAGCTGTCCGATCCAAATAAAAACTTCTCTCCTGATGAAGTGATGAACTTCTATTCGAATACCTATCCAGAGTTGACGACATCAACTGTTCATGGCCCGGAAATCGATGATGAAAAGGCAGTGTATGAGTTTAAAACCACAGTTGGAACGAAAGGATAATGAAGAAATGCAAATCGAAACGAAACATAGAAGAATTTCACCGGGCTTTAGGGCGAGTATTCTTGCAAGAAAAAAACAGGTCACAGATACAACACGGAGTCAGAGAACGTCAAAAGAGGCGTTCTCCTCCGGCTGTAGTATTGGATCCAGTATTCTGAATGAAACTTTCAATTCAATCATTCATTCGTCGAGCGAAAGAGTTAGGATGTTCCGTGAACACAACCTTAAATTGGAAGACAGTGTAAAATACCTGTTCAATTCAGCAAAAAACTATTGTCAGTTGCTGAATAAGGATTTTAAAACCACACTTACCGGAAATCATTATACTGACATTTTCAGGATCTATCAAGAACTAGATGCTTCGATTCCATCTACGCACGAACTGAATATTGATGCTTGCGAAGGAGATGGAGGACATTTATTTTTTACTGTTTATGCTACATCCAAATTTCCGGATCAGTTTGTATTTCTGCCTTTGAAATTTATCGACCATATGTCTTCTACAATGGCTGGGATATTCAAAGAGTTTGTGGCTTTATTTTCTCAATCTCAGTATATCAATGTGCCTGGAGATAACGAAGACTATGATTATATAGTTGAATGTTGGCTCCCCGAGGAATTATACAATGATGAACTCGATGAACAGTGCAAGGATTTAGCTAAAGAGTACACAGACGGGAGAATACCAGAGTTGTTCAGAGAGATAAACAATATTGAAGTCGATTCAAAACGACTCCTTGAGAAGTGTATGACTCCCAATAAATCATTAAATAACAAGGATAAAGAGCTTCTATCAGTAATCGTTAGTGGCATTTCATTAATGGAAAACAATTCTCTTGGGAGATTTGACTATTCGGAGGATAGAGACTCTTTAGGTGAATTTGAATATGACGGTAGGGCTATGGTTGAGTTTGACCGTACCCTTGCGGTGCTTTGGGATGATGATGATTTCATCGGCCAAAATTTACAGGAATTCATCAATTGTGACATTGGAGAGTTCGGGTGTAGTGGTCCAACTCAATATATTATCCTTTCTCCGGAGACAAAAGAAACCCTGTCAGTATCAGAATATCCTATGCAGTTTCATAAATGGTTTTGTGAATTATATGAAAAATTAGAAGCTTATGAACAGCATAACTGAAAAACTAACAGCCAATGTCGAGCCTAAAATGGCGATTATTGTCTATGAAGGTGTTGGTGATTACTACCTTGAACGTCGGGATATCATCAATGGAAAGATGACAGCTGGAGTTCCATTGACAGAGGATTGCCTGAGCGATATATCAGAAGTGATTTCACATACATCTGTGAAAATGATTCAT
Organism: Sunxiuqinia sp.; assembly: GCF_055140945.1. Classification (NCBI taxonomy): domain Bacteria; kingdom Pseudomonadati; phylum Bacteroidota; class Bacteroidia; order Marinilabiliales; family Prolixibacteraceae; genus Sunxiuqinia; species Sunxiuqinia sp. The sequence continues at coordinate 55,297 of NZ_JBSQYS010000027.1, read as the reverse complement.
GGCCTTATCCCATCTTATATGCTTTACGCTGATCCAAGGCCTGGTAATGAAAAATACATCTGGTACCGGAAGCCTGAAAAACGACAGATGTACTTTACTAAGGCATTAAATATTCCAAATGGAGAGATCAAGCTCCCGGGTCTTGTGTACATGGTCGAAGGTAAAACTCTATCTGTATTTGCAGTAAAAAGTAAGGCCAGGGTGGGAATGAGCACTAGACTGTATTCTGCTCCATTCTTCAACGTTAGTAACAACGCGAAAGTCTGCATGGGAAATGCAAAAATGAAATGGCCGGAAGAGCTTACTTATGATAGAATTATCCAGTACTGGGAAGATAAATTTTGGCTTTCTGAATTCGATCATATCTTGGGTAGTAACCCAATAAAAGGAAATCTAAGCACCATTACCAAGCGCTGTATTAAAACCGGTTGTGACTTCCCATTGGACGAGTTAAAGCCATTGGAAAAATTAACCCTCAAATCTCTATTGAAATGAAAAGAGTGCACTACACAGACAAATACCTTCTCAATCCGTCACACCCTGTGACAGTCAATCTGATCGGTGTTGGTGGTACCGGAAGTCAGGTGTTGACAGCATTGGCCAGAATTGATCACGCACTATACAAATTAGGGCACCCCGGATTACACGTGAGAGCGTATGATCCGGATATTGTTGCTGAGAGTAATCTTGGTCGTCAGCTTTTTAGTGAATCTGATCTAGGCGTAAATAAAGCCGATGTTTTCGTAACCCGTGTCAATAGGTTCTTTGGTCTATCCTGGGAAGCAATTCCGGAGAAAGCTCAGTTGAACGATTCTATCTGTCACGAGTTGGCCAATATCACAATCACCTGCGTCGATACTCTTCAGTCCAGAATTGATCTGTATCAAGCGTTAAACGAATCAAATACCCATCAAAGCACCGAAAACAGACCTATATACTGGATGGACTTTGGGAACACTCAAAAGACCGGACAGGTTGTTCTTGGCTCTATAAGACAAATTAAGCAGCCAAATATTCAAGATGTCGAAACAGTTTCAACGCTCAAGACTATTGGAGAGCTTCATGATCTTTCAAATGTGAAGGATAAAGATTCTGGGCCCAGCTGCTCTCTGGCTGAAGCTTTAACCAAACAAGATCTGTTCATTAACTCAACCTTGGCGCAAATTGGGTGTGCAATCCTCTGGAAGCTTCTTAGCTCCGGTTCCATTGATCACCATGGGGCATATTTAAACTTAGAATCTATGAATGTAAATGCAATTAAGGTATGAGTAAAAAGACCTCATACTTCAGTCACGATAGTAACGCTCGCAATGATGAGAAGATTCTCGCCATGCGGATGAGACACGGTGCTGAAGGGTATGGAGTTTATTTCATGCTGATTGAACGTCTTCGCGATGAAGCCGATTATACGAGCGTCAAAGATTACAATATGATAGCTTTTGACCTTCGTGTTAGTGCTGAAAAGGTTAAATCTGTTGTCCAGGACTTCGGGCTATTTTCATTTACCGATGACGGTAAGCGATTCTACTCCGAAAGCTTCATGGAAAGGATGAAATTGAAAGATGAAAAAACCAAAAGACGTTCAGACGCTGGAAAAAAAGGGATGGAAAAACGGTGGAATGGTAAAAAAGATAACAATGTTACAAAAACGGATAGCAATGTTATAACAAAAGACAAAATTCCGATAACAAGTAAAGTAAAGGAAAGTAAAGTAAAGAATAATACCCCCTTACCCCCCAAGGGGGAACCTGATGGTGGTGATGTTTCTTGGAAGAAAGATATCAAAATCTATTTGAAAGAATTACGAATTGCTTATCGGAAGTTGATTGAAGATCCTGAGTATATCCGGACACAGGAAAAATTTCACCCGAATGTAGACATCAAACTTTCACTTGAAAAAGCTTGCACTAATTTTTGGGCGACTGATGCCGGGTGGACGCACAAAAAGAAAAAGCGATCCAAGGACATTAATTGGAAAACCACGCTGACCAATGCGATCGACATGAATAAGGTTTATAAGCCAAAAGATGGTGAGGTTACAGCAAGTAAAGAACCCTACAAACCAGACAAATGGTAGACAAGAAAAATAATAGAAATCAACGCGATAAAACAGAGGATATAAATTCCAAATACGGGAAATTGCCTCCTCAGGCTATTGATGTTGAAGAGGCTGTTTTGGGCGCCTTGATGTTAGAGCGTGATGCTTACCAAATTGTTTCAGCTATTGTTGATACCGAGAGTTTCTATAAGCAAGAGCACCGTAAGATATTTGAAGCAATAAAATACCTTTCCACACATGAGAAACCTGTCGATCTGATGATGGTGACTCAGCAACTGAAAGATATTGAAACACTGGACGCAGTGGGAGGTCCACTTTATATTACGCAGTTGACAAGTCGGGTGGCCTCGGCAGCTCATATCGAATTTCACGCACGTATCATTGCTCAGAAATATATTCAACGTGAATTGATTCGGGTGTCTTCTGAAATCCAGACCAGCGCATATGATGATAATATCGACATTGAAGATTTACTATCGGAAGCGAGAGGTAAGCTGAGTGATATCGACAATTTTATGGCTGGTAGCAACCCGGGCAAAACAACAAAAATAGTTGCAAAAGAGGCCGTTGATGAGCTTGAGGCAGATGTTGAAGCGTTCAAAAATGGATTGTCTCCTGGTATTACGACCGGAATCCCCACATTGGATGCTGCCACCGGAGGCTGGAGGGATACAAATCTTATCACCATAGCTGCCCGCCCTGGCGTTGGGAAAACGTCGTTTGCATTGCACCTGGCAGTTACAGCTGCAAGGCAAGGCAAGTGGGTTAATTTTTACGGATTAGAAATGAAAAGTTCAGATCTATTCAGGATTCTACTATCAGGTGAAACTGATATCGATCGCTCCGATATCAGGGATGGAAGGATTGAGGAACCAGATTGGGCAAAGATCAATATTGCTGTTGGGGAACTAGAAACGCTACCTATTCTTTGGAATGATAACCCAGATATGAATATCAATCAAATTGTTGCAAATACACGTCGAAACAGAAAAGCCGGTAAGTGTGATATGATCATTATTGATTATTTGCAGCTTGCAGCTCCATCCGATAAAAAGGCTATCAGGGAGCAACAAATAGCAGATATTACCAGAAAGTTGAAGCAGGCAGCTTTGCGTGAAGAGATACCAATTCTCGAACTATCGCAATTGAATAGAGACATTGATAAACGAACAGACAAAGAGCCTAATCTTTCTGATTTACGAGAATCCGGAGCAATCGAACAGGATTCAGACGTGGTTATTTTCCTTTATGAAATTTCTGGTGAGATTAAACTGAAGATATCAAAAAACAGAAGAGGCAAAAAAGGTCATCCGGAATTCTGGGCAAACTCAGAAAAGACCAAGTTTTCAGATAAGAACCCAGCTGAAGAATTACCTTTTGATCTTGTGCCAGCAAATGAAGATTTTTCAAACGGTAAAGATGATCAACCCTTTTAAAATAGAACCATGATAACAGCCAAATCAACATTTGAGGAAATATTCGGCGATTATTCAAACGCCTATACTGAAGAAGAAAGAAAAGAACGATGGGAGCAGTGGAAAAAAGCCAACTCGCAAAGCACTGTGAAGTACTGGATAGACACGCAAGCATGTCATGGATGTATCCATTTGGATTTGGACAATGCCTGGTGTAAGGATTTTGGCCTTCCATGTACCGTTAATCCGATGTTCGGCTTCAGCATGCTTGGGATGGCCTGTGGAGGATGTGGATTGGAAAAACAACAGATGGAATTATTCTCAGCTGATCTATTTTAATATATGGACAAAGAAATTACCAGATACATCGAACATCGATACGCCAGGTGGCTCGATTATTCTCTTTTCCATTGCACGCAGGCTGGGATATCTGATGAGGCCAGTGACGTTCTTAATGAGGTGGTTTTGTATCTTCTTGAGAAGAATGAATGCAAGCTACTGACGCTCTATAACACTAAAAAAGGACAATATCGCGAACTCGATTTTTATGTGCTTCGGATGATCAAGTTGAACATCTACTCTCCGACATCTCCTTACCAGAATCGATATAAGCCTATCCCAAAAGAAGAGGTTGAGCTTTCTTGTATTAAGCTTGTTGATTTTGATGATGATGATGATGATGATGACAAACCGGCTAGAATATTTGATCAAATAAATCAGGTCAGGACTATTGCCGATGAATTGAACCTTTCTGATAAGGCTAAGCGGATATTTAAACACCGGTTTATACTTGGGTTGCCTTTAAGTGAGTGGGATGGTCCGGAACAGAAGAAAGAGCTTTATGAAACCTATAACAAGGTTGTAAACCTGATTAAGCAAAAATTGAACGGGAAGACATTGATATGATAGAAATGCAAACGTTATTTGCATTTTGGTAGCCCATAATTGACCGTATTTCAATTTTTATCTCAAAGATGACAAAACTATCATGCGCAAAATTTAAGTGGCTAAAAACAGCCTTAAAATCAATTTTGCAAATTAGCCTAAAGAGGTAATTATTAATTTTGCTCTATCAAATTTTAATAAAGCACTTGATAGAGCAAATAATCTGCCCTGTCAAATTTTAACAAAGCACGGTACAAAGCATAGTATAAAGCACATGATAAAGCATTAGTAGTATAAATAAACAAAGAACAATAAACATATATGTAGCTGAAAATTTTTATATTCAAGGCTTTAATCTTTAACCCTTGAATATAGTTATGAGTGAAAATTTAAAAAAAATCAATGTAGATTATTCTGGAAGCCTAGTTAAAACAACAAAAGTTATTGGTTGGCTGTTTTTCGTCTTTGGTGTTATTGGCGACTTATTCTTTATTTTTAGTACCGAAAGTTGGCACAGGGATGAAATCGTTTTAGACGCTTTTAAAATACTTATTATGAGTATTCTGTGGTTGTTGATGTTTCTGGTGGTATCTAAGGCGCTGGAACATCTTCTGTTTATGAGAAAAATAGCAGAGCAGAAATCCGAGCACGAAGGATATGAGATTAAAAAAGTAAACGACGACTATTGATGTACTTGCCTTCATTAATAGGCACATACATCTAACCTTTTTTATCAACCTTTAGTTTAACCCCACAATTGGGGCAAGTGAAATCAAAATCGCTTGCCCCTTCTTTCGTTGGCTCAAACAAATCTCGGATATCTACATCCAAAACATTCGCTATCTCTATTAATACTTCCTGTCTCGGGAATGTTTTTCCGCTGACAATTGCTGACATCCCAGTTGTTGAAATTCCTACTTTTCCTGCTAAATCCTTTCCTGTCACACCTTTGTCCTGTAACAGTTCTTTTAATCTTAGTACTCCCATATTTTAAAATTTTATGAAGCAAATATACTAAAATTTAGGTTTAAGTTGAATAAAAATAAAAATAATTTAGGTTTTGCTTGTATGGTATTTAGGTTCTGCTTATATTTGTTGTATAATAATTCAGTTAATACTTGAATCATGAAAGACATACTCACATCAGAATTCCCAGAACGAAGCGGCAAAAATTTAAATGCAGCCAAAATGCGGATAGTAAACGAAGAAGGTTTACAAGAGTATTTAAACTCGTACGAGTGCTATTTAAACACCCAATGGTTAAGACACCACGAAATTCAGAAAGAAATGAATCGGGTACGCTGGAGCACCATTTACGAAATGCAGAAGAATTATAAATACAACTAAAAATAAATACCATGTTAACAGATGCAGAAATTAAAGAATTTACAAAACGTTCGGGCCCAGATGCATTAGTAAGAATGCTAAACAGTAGCAAAGATGATCTTATACGCTTGCTTTATAGCGAGATAAATTTAAAAAATAAGGCTTATTTCTATCTGGTAGATAAGGGGTTAATGTCTGAGTTTAGTAGCTACAAGCCTGAATTCTCAGAAAACTGAAAGCGGTTTATATTTTAATCCTGAAACGTTTCAACCCGTGGAATGGACGCCCGGTAAAAAAAGAATTTAAGCGGAAAGGAGTAAGAAGCTGTCGTCCATATTAGGCTTCCGAAACTTTACCGCTTTTTTTATTCACCTAAATTAAAAATCATGAATGAAATTATTAAAATAAAACAACACCAAGGCCGGCAGCTTGTAGATGCACGTGAACTTCACGAGTTTTTGGAAGTACAAACACGGTTCAACGATTGGGTTATAAATCGAATCGATAAGTTTGGGTTCGAAGAAAATCAGGACTTTATATGTTTTACTGAAAATTTAGTAAAACCCCAAGGAGGTAGACCCTCTAAAGAATACGGCCTCACCCTAGATATGGCCAAAGAATTATGCATGGTTGAGAATAATGATAAAGGACGTCAGGCTCGGAGGTACTTTATTGACATGGAAATGAAGGCCAAGGCAATTTCAGCTAAAGAGGTTGATTTCTCAGACCCTACAACTGTTCTAAGACTTGCCCAGAACTGGAAGGAAGAACAGGAAAAACGCATTGAAGCCGAAGAGAAAGCACTCGTTTTAGCGGAACATAACCGTAAAATGAAACCCAAAGCTTTATTTGCAGATGCAGTTGCTACCAGCGATAGAAGCTGCTTGGTTGGAGAACTAGCAAAAGTTTTAAAGCAAAATGGCATTGATATGGGGCAAAATCGTATGTTTAAGTGGCTTCGGGCAAAGGGATATCTTGGATCAAGAGGCGAATATTACAACCAGCCAACACAAAAAGCAATGGAATTAGGTTTATTTGAAATGAAAAAAACCACGATCAATAAACCAGATGGTACTGTGTTGATTAGTACAACATCGAAAGTGACCGGAAAAGGTCAGATATATTTTGTGAATAAGTTTTTAAATTCACAAAAATTGGCCTAGAGCTATTAATAGTGGCAAAGAGACGGGTGGGTGTTACTATAAAAATATTTCGTCGTTTTATATTTTAAAGCATGGCCATAGTTAAATTAACACCTAAACAAGAGGCTTTTTGTCATAAATACATTGAGGCCGGTAATGCATCTGAAGCTTATCGTCATGCTTATTCATGCGCCAAAATGAAACCTAACACGATAAAGCGAAAAGCAAAAGAACTAATCGATCATAATAAGATTTCGGCAACTATACGGCTACTGCGTTCTGAATTAAAAAAAAACTCTGATATACGAAAAGAGGACATTTTAGAAGAACTTTCATGTGTCGCATTTTCTGACATTCGGGATTACGTTGATTTTGATGGAACAAAAATAACATTCAAGGATTTTAGTAAGCTAACTGACAAGCAAGCAAAGGCTATTGAGGGCATTAAACAGAATGCTCACGGGATTGAATTAAAGTTACACGGCAAATCCTGGACAATTGAGAGGATTTGTAAAATGCTTGGCTACGATGAGCCAGATCAGCTTCAAGTATCAGAAAAAGGGTCTGTTCCAATCACTGCCTGGCTGAAGAAAAACAAATCACCCAACTCAGATGAAGAATGATAGAAGTTCAACCGGTCTACGAACCTCTGTATGAGAACAAGGATAAATTCATCATACTTGTAACCGGGGGCCGTGGTTCCGGGAAGTCGTTTAATGCCTCTACTTTTCTGGAAAGACTTTCATTTGAAGAACTACATAAAATTCTATTCTCAAGGTATACGCTTACTTCTGCCGAGGTTTCTATTATTCCCGAATTTAATGAGAAGATAATTCTAGACGGAGCCGAGGAACATTTTGCAATTAACAAAAAAGACATTGTAAATAAATTCTCAGGCAGCGAGATCATGTTCCGGGGAATAAAAACATCTTCCGGGAACCAAACCGCGAATCTTAAATCGATACAGGGATTAACAACATTTGTTGTAGATGAAGGTGAGGAATGGGTTAATGAAGAGGACTATGATAAGATAGTTCTATCCATTCGTAAGAAAGGTATCCAGAACCGGGTGGTTATTATTATGAACCCGTCAGATGTTAACCACTTCATTTATGAAAAATATCTCAAGGACACGCATAAGATTGTTGAGATTGATGGAGTTGAAGTCCAGGTAAGTACTCACCCGAATGTCTTGCATATTCATACAACCTACTTCGACAATGAAGAACACTTATCAGAAGAGTTCAAATCAGAAGTTAAGCAGATTCGAGACAAAGCCATTAAAGATTCTACAAAAGCCGATGGCACTATTGATAAGCACAAGTTCAACAAATCGAAGTATGCTCAAAAGATTATTGGTAGATGGGCCGAGAATAGCGAAGGAGTAATATTCACTTCTTATGAAATAGTACCATGCATTCCGGACTGGGTTAAAAAGCGTGGTTTGGGTATGGATTTTGGATTCACAATCGACCCTACAGCTATTATAGAATGTGCTTACGATCCTCTGAATAATGACCTGTATGTTGATGAGCTAGCCTATCGCACACAGATGTTAGGCAAGGACATTATTAAGGAACTGAAGCCACATAACCACTTTAAGGTTATATCTGAAAGCGCCGATCCTAGGTTGATAACTGAAATTCGAAATGGTGGTATTAAAATACATCCTGTAGACAAGCCCAAAGGTTCGGTAAAAGCCGGTATTGATAAGATGCTTGAGTTAAATCTTAAGATAACCGAAAACTCAAACAACATACTTAAGGAGCGTAAACATTACACATGGGATACTGATAAAGATGGAAAGTACATAAATGAACCAATTGATGACTGGAACCACGCTATGGATGCTATCCGATATTGGGTTTGGTACAATATATTGGGACGAACTGGTAAAAAGAAAAAACGTCAAGTGGCAAAGTCTACAGGTGCACGTTAAATTCTATCCCGATGTCTTTCATTAATTATACCAATAGCGTAAATTGCATTCTGTTTAATTAAAAATCAAATTTTATGGAATACAGTTATGTTTGGGAAAAGTTCTTTGGCGCGATGATGTCATTGGTAGGTGAATTACCATTAAGGGCTCGTTTGGAATATGCAGCACAGTCTATCATTGCGCTGAAACATCAAACAATCCCTGAGGATGTAAAGGATGATGTTATGTCATTAATCGAAGATTTAACAAGTGGGAATCCTGATGGGGAAGAAGGTAAAATACATGCAACAATTAAGCGAATGTCAGATGAAGAAGCAAGAGATACTGCTAAGCGTATTTTAGGCTATTATGACAAGATCGCTAGACATCGAAGACCCCATTAGAAACGCATTGTACCAAAAGAAATAGGCCTCACTTTAGTGGGGCTTTTATATTTTAATAACTATTTGAAATCTCTTATATTTTAAGAGAAAGAATATGCCGGATATATATTCTATTCTCGAAAATGAAGACTTCAATCAGGTTGTTACTGAGTTGTGTGTTGATACGATAGAAGGACGGGAGCCTCGCGAATATCTTGACGAATACAAAGGTGAACGGACCAGGAGAACTACTTCTGTTGGTTGGCGGGAGCCGAAAAAAATGGAGGTATTCTCTGACACACTTACTGATAAGGATGGTAATGCTTTAAAGCTTGAAGATAAGGTTGTTGAAGTAGCTAAGATTATCACCAACTTTCCCAAGAAGATAGTTCGTACCTCTGTGGCATTCATGTTTGGAGGTCGAATGCACATCAACGCAGATGATCTCAATGATGGCGTGGAAGAATTCAAGGAGCTATGGGAAAAGAAACTAAAAATGCACTCCTTGTTAAAACAGTTTGCCAGGACTGTTCTCTCCGAAACAAAAGCAGCTATTGTCTTTTATCCAAGAGCATCAGTGCATTGGTCTGGAACAAAAACAATAACGCTTAGTGCTAAACTCCTCAAGCTCCCCGAACAGCAAGATATTGAGTCTGATTTCTTCCCTCACTTCGATGACAATGAGGACATGGATGGTTTTATTCATAAAACCCAAATCCGAATTGATAATATCCTTAGAGATAAGATTGTCATTTGGACCAGGGAAAAGATGATAATAGCTTTGAAAAGCTATTCAGATTGGCAAATCACTGAATCTGTAAATCCGTTTGGATTAATACCTGTTGTCTATGCCGATATCCTTGCTCCGGAATGGGATGAAGTTGCCCCGGTAATGGATGCCCGGGAAATGAGACTTTCAAGAACAGCTGATACCAATGATTATTTTGCTGAGCCGATTATGAAGGTGTTCGGTGAATCTAATTTGCCAAGCAAGGGGACGGTGGGAAAAGAATTACAATTCCCGGTTGAATATGATGAGGACACAGGCAAACCGATTCATGGTGATGCTGATTTTCTAGACTGGCAACAATCTATTGATTCAGTTAAGAAAGAGCTTGAGGAGACTAAGAACGAGCTGTTCAGTGGTTCTTCAACTCCCGACCTTTCATTTGATAACTTAAAAGGTATGGGTAATCTATCCGGTGTTGCCCGTAGATTCATGACGCTTGATGCTCAAATTAAGGCATCTGAGAACTTAGAAACCTTTGAGCCGGCAGTACAACGATGCGTTTCAGTTGTTATGGCCGGAATCTCAAACATCACAAATATCAAGTACAGAAGCCAGCTTGTTAACAATTGGATATCAGTAACCTTCGATTCTATTCTTCCTAAAGATCCTGTTGAAGACGCTCATGTGCTCAATATCGCAGGTGGCGGCAAGGCTTTCAACTCTCGAGAAACAATTGTTGCTAAGTCACCACTTACTGCCGCAGGTGATGTTGAAGATGAGATCAAAAGAATAGAGGAAGATGAAAAGAAGGAATCTGATCGGAATAATCAGATTGGATTGAATGCATTTGGAGGAGAGTAGTAACTAAAGCAAAAATATTATGAATAAAGGATTTGTATCATCAGAAATGGCCGCAGGGCGCATATCGTCTCATAAAAAAATTACAGACCTGACAAATGGTTTTAAGTTGGAAAATGGAACACATTTTACTCTGTTTATTGTACCGAAGGCAAATGTAACGGCCGGAGTAATTGGCGTTCCGGATAATGCCGGTTTGATGGTCGATTGCAAGTTATATCAGGACGATGATAGTTCTGATTTTCCAGTACTATTTAATCAATGGACCGAAGCCGCTATTCAAGAGATATCAGCGGACGCAATCGACTTGACTACTTATGATGTCTACTGGGGAGCTCCTGTTAATGTTCAAGAATCATAAGCTATGAGATTAGGACTGAATATAGGAATTGGGAAGGTTCGAAAAGCGGCAGTGTTGAACTACCAACTTCCAATTTTGCCAGCATATGCAGCAGTGCTGGAAGCAATGACCGTTAAGCCTTCTGAATCTGATCAAGTTGCACAAAATAAAATGATGTCTGGTTTGGATAGTTTAAATGTTTTATCCAGATGTGAATTTGTGGATGTTTGGGCTACGCACGATAGGCAATCAGCAAAACTAAATTGGGTAAACCCAGGTACATTCGATCCTACCGAAGTAAATACTCCTGTATTCGATGCTTATGAGGGGTTCAAAGGTGTTTCGGCAACTAACTCATGTTTGAAATTAAATTTTAATCCTTCAACACAGGCTACGAAAGTTGGGCAAGATGACGCTTGCGCTATCATTGGAGTTGGGGATGATTTAGATGAAGAAAATGCTGTAGATTTTGGCTCTACACGATTCAGAATTAATGCAAAAAAGACTTCAGTAAATGGTTATGAGACAAGCTTGTCAGAGTTCTATACAAATGGTAATTGGAACTCAAACACAAAAAAACATTATGCTATTTCTAGAAACAATGGTGCTAATTATGATATTTATATAAATCGTTCTAAGTTTAATGTAGAGCACGCTACAAATACAGTCAGTTCTGGACTTGGAACAGACATGTATGCTTGTGCGTTTGGATATCTAGGTAGCCCGTCAAATTATAACAATAAGCATTTGCGGTATGCAATAGTCTGTAGTTATTTAACGCCAGCTGAGGTTCGTGCTGTGATGGACATAATGGAAGAGTATTTGCAAGCTGTTGGAACAGGTTTAGTAGCAACTCCTCGAATTAACTTAGCAATAGAGGGACATTCTTTTATGACCATCAGCAATTCTTATACTAGGATAGGACATAAAATAGCTGATTCTCTTAATATTGTTCAAAATAACAATAACGCCGTCAATGGTAGCACAATAGCAGGGGCTGTTTCGCGCTCGGCTGCACTTGATGCTATGCTTGATGCTAGTCACGATAACTATTTGGTTGTGTGGCTGGGCGTAAACGAGATTGACAACACAGTTGGTAGCGGACAAGCGGCATACGATGCACTTAAACCTTATATCCAAGCTCGTTTAACGGCAGGTTGGGATAAAATCTTAGTATATACATGCACCCCAGCAACTCTTAGTGGACGTGGTGCTGGAAGTCAGTTTGAAACAGTTGAACGCCATATCTTCAATGATAATTTACGGGATGATTTATCATTGCTTAATGGGGTTTATATTTTAGACACAGACACTGTTTCAGAGTTAGACGATCCTACAAACACAACCTATTATTCAGATGGATTGCATCTTACTCCTGATGGGGGAGATTTAGTTTCCGCCCAATTGGCTTTAGGCAAAATAAATCTACTGAACGTCTAATTGAAATAGTTTTCATTTGGGGCTTGTTGAACTATTCTATTTTTTTTAAAACTAAAAATAATAATTTGAGGTGTGGTGTTGAACGATGTTGTTGATTAGAGCAGAATGATGAAGGGACGAACACACCTCAATTTATAAAAACTAGAAATTAGCATGAAAAAACTCTTGTTCACATTGATATTGATTACTACTTCGGCTGTATGCTTTTCGCAGTCGTATGATTTTCGAGGAGGAAATAATGAAAATGTATATGCAGAGTTTTACTCGATAAAAACAGGCCGAGTGTATACTACAGATGTGTTTTTATTGAATTTGTTTGACAATGCAACACTGGTCGAAGGCAAGGATACTTTAGAATCAGCTGCAAATGGATTTCAGATCCGTTTGAATTTTTTCTCTTATAAAAAGAACGGGATACAGATTGCGAATATTCAAGGGGATTTAATTTCTGTTAATGATTCCGGAATTATACGCATCAAGATGTGGGATAACAAGCTTTATGGATATTGCAAGGTCAATGAAGTTTTTGCATTTGCAGGATCACTTACAGTCAATCTAAAAGGCGTTAAAAACGTGCCTCAGCGAAAGAAATTACTATTTAAAGATTCATCCCGCAAACGAATGTGGGATAATCCGTGGTTAGGAAAATAAGCACACACGTTCAATTTCACGATAAAGTAGTACGGAGACCGGGGGTGTTGACCCCCGGTTGTTCGTGCTGCTAAGTAAAAAAGAGTAAAATGAAAACAACAGCATTACAAGATCATCAAGGTAAAACAAGTATAAGTCGGTTAATAGCCGTGGTTGTTATTTTTTCAGCTTTGGTAGTGGTGTTCGCTATGGTCTTTTTTTGCTTTATCCACGCAGACAAAGCAGTCGGTATACTTGGGGTTACTGGCGGATTATTTACAACGATATCAGGTCCTACATTCTTCTTTCTATACAACCAAAAGAAGCTTGAAAAATGAAATCAAGCCTATCATTCCATGAACGTAAACACTTGGAGAAGCTCCTCCAGCAACAATCAAGCATCAAATATATATTCGATGCTTTTGTTCGTAGAATTGGGGTGCACATGACCGGATGGTCTGATTCGGGCAGTGAAGGTGTTTGGATAAGGAATGCTAATGTTGAAAAAGCAATTGAAGAAGAGCTTTCTCAATTGCGCGATGATATTATTGAAAACGTAAATAGATTTTCTTCGGACGCATGGAACAGAAGTAATGTCAAAGCTGATGATCTCGTAACTTCATTCATTAAGGACTTATCCATTGGAGAGGTAGCAAGGAAGGGTATGTTTGCCAGAAATGAAGAGGTGCTTAAAACCTTTCTAAATCGGAAGGTTGAAGGATTAAGCCTTTCTGATCGAATCTGGAATATCACTGGAACTGCAAAAGATAACATTGAACATTATCTTTCTTCAGGATTATCAACCGGTCGGCCAGCAACATTAATTAGTCAGGATGTAAGGCAGCTTTTGAAAGAGCCTGACAGAAGATTCCACAGAATAAGGAATGCAGATGGTAAGCTCGTTCCTTCTGCTCCTATGGAAGCATACAAGCCGGGGCGGGGAATTTACCGATCGAGTTACAAAAACGCCTTGCGACTTGCTGTAACCAATACTAACGAAATATATCGCATTACTGATCATGAACGGTGGCAAAACATGCCATTTATTAAGGGGGTAGATATACGCCGATCTCCATCAAATAGAGGAGCATGTCCTATCTGTGATGCAATGGTTGGTAAATACCCTAAAAGCTTCCTTTTTAAAGGTTGGCACCCCTGGTGTATCTGTATCGCCACTCCAATTTTGATGGAGGAAGATGCATTTATCGATTCGCTTGTTAATGATGATTTTTCTTCAGCACAATATATTCAGGACATACCAAAAGGACCGAGGAGCTATCTCGAGGATATGCTTGCAAAGAAAAACGTTTCAACAAAGTCATATCTGTTTGTTGACAATGCTAAGTATTTCGATAATGCAATACCCATCAAGGGTAACGGTTCTCTCAATATTCTTCATGGTGTGGACAAATCATCTCCGGATTACAATAGCGTGTTAAAAGCATGTAAAGGGTTTTCCGAGTCAGGTAGGTCTGTTGAGATACTACCGCGAGTCCATCCGAAAGATAAACGGTACCAGCAAATATTTGGAAAATTAAATGGTACAAAGTATCAAGGTAAAAGCCCTGACTTCACCGTTGATGGGAAATTTTTTGAGCACGAAGGCTTTAGAACTAAGAATCCCAAAAGGAACTACAGTAACATGATGAATCGAGGATTAAAGCAAAGTTCACGGATAGTCATAGAAGATTGTGGTATATCTACGCGCTATATGAAAAACAATATTATAGCCAGGATTAAGAGTGGACAGAAAATAGATGAAGTATGGCTTTTGTCTGCGAAGGGTGAATTAAACAAGGTCTATTAAAAACAGAAGCCTGGCACAATGTGTCAAGCCCTGTGGTTCATCGAAGCCGTAGCATCGAGACCACAAAGATACAATATTCCCTGCCAATTATCAAAATCGGTAAAAATACCTCCACTTTATATTTTAAGTAAAGTCAAATTAAAACTTTTAAGAATGACAATACTTGAATTACTCCAAAAGAACTGCAAAACCAAAGGTGTAGATGCTAAACACGCCGCGAGGATTGAAAAAACATTGAAGGTCACAAAGGCCGAAGACGTTGAAACTGCTGTCGACAATTTCAAAGAAAATATTCTCCCGGTGATTGAAGAAGCTGAGGCTACTGCAAAGAAGGATGCTGAAAAAGAAGCTAAAAAGACAGCATCAAAAGAAGCTGTAAAAGCTTGGAGAGAAAAACATGGTCTTGAAGAGGATGGAAAGCCGGTGAAAAAAGAAGATCCAAAGCCAGGCGAAGATGAACCGTCTTGGTTTAAGACTTATCGTGAGCAAAAGGATCAGGAGATTGAAGATCTGAAGAAAGAAATCAAAACCGGCAAGACAGAAGCTGTCACTGCTGAAAGAAAATCTGAAGCAGTTAAGTTGATCGGTGGTGCAAAGCTTCCAGAATCATGGGTTGGTCGTGTTGATCTGACTTCTGAGACACCTCTGGAAGATCAAGTCGAGGCTCTGAAAACTGAATACACCGAAATCCAACAAACAGCAATCAATGCCAAGGTTGAATCAGGTGAATATTCGCCAAGTTTCCAGCAGCCAAAGGAACGCTCTGAAGAAGAATGGGCCAAATTAATGGACGAGAGCGAAGAATCAAGCGACCCGGGTGTGGTTGACTTGGGAATTAAGTAATAATCAAAAATAGTAAGTTATGTACAGAAAAACTGAAAAGGAATTCCAATACCATCCCGGGATCGAAAAAGTCTTGATGGATGTAATTGGTGGTGGTACTATCGATCGTTCAGATCTTGATGTATCATTTTTAGGAGTACAGTTGAAGGAGCTTCCACCTCTGACAATTGTTGGCAAGGACTCCGGTACTGGTGTCTACCATGTCGTGAAAACAGCAAAGGTTCATGCTGATGCTGCTGACGCTGATACGGACTATCCGGTGAAGAAGAACCACCTTTTTAAAGTCGGTGATAAAATTACCGCTTCTGGATTGGCAGAGATTGCTAACACAATTTCGGCTATCGACAAAAGCAATGCTGATTACGATGTAATTACGGTTGCTTCTACTCTTGATGCTGTTTCAGAAGGTGATGTTCTTGTTCTTGCCAATGCTGATGCTGCTGCAGGAAGTGCTGCCTACAAATACACTCCAGAGTGTATCACGATGAACAAGGTTGATCTTACCGTTGCCAATCAGCAATCAGGGTTGCTGGAAGCCGGAAAGGTTAATGAGTCAGTAATGCCCTTTCCAATCGATACGGCCTTGAAAGCTAAACTCGATGGAATTCGCTTTGTGTAATCTATTAATTCTTAGATAAATGGAAAGATCGTTAATCAAACAAGTAAACCAAAAGAATATGACAGCACGGCTTAGAACCAATAAGGTTAAGCCTGTGTACTACCCAAACTTCTTTGGTATGAAGAAAAAGACTTCCCTGAAATGGGAAACTCTTGTTGGTGAAAAAGGTGCTCCTGTTATTGCTGATGTGATCAGCTTTGACGCTTCAGCTCCTCAAAAAACCCGCGAAGTAATCTCTAAAATGTCTGGGGATATCCCTAAAACAGCTGTGAAGCGTGGTATGAACGAAAGTGAGTACAACGAATATAAGCAGTTGGTACGTGATGCTCAGAATGATTCTGATCAATTGGAAATCCTTAACCTGGCATTCAAAGATCAGGACTTCGTTTATAACGCTGTTCGAGGTCGTTTCGAGTGGTGGTCAATGCAGTTGATGAGCCGTGGTGGTTTCTTGTTGAATGCCGCCAATAACGCCGGTGTTGTTACTGCTGAGTTTGTAGGATGTGGAATGCCATCAGAGAATAAGTTGGTTGCTGATACTAACTGGGATACTTCTGCAACCGCAGATGGTATTGCTGATATTGAAGCTGCTGTTGAAGCTGCTGATGCAAAAGGTATTGAGCTGAAATACGCCATCATGCGTAATGATGAGTTTTTGAAACTCAAAAAGCAAGCAGCAACTATCGCACGAATTAAGGGCTGGAAGCAGCTTACCAGTAATGTAGTTGCCAACAAGGAAACGATCAATCAATACCTGGAAGCTGAGGGGCTACCAACAATTGTGATCGTTAGACCTTCCGTTCGCATTGAGGACAAGAGCCACAAGCGTACTACCGTTAATCCTTGGGAATCTCGTAGGGTTACTCTGGTTCCTGACTTGAGTATTGGCGATGTGCAGCATGGTCCTATTGCCGCGGAAACTTCCGAGGCTGTTAAGAAGAAAGCTATTACCACTAAGAGAGACTTTGTTTTTCTTCAGAAGTGGTCAACACTGGATCCGTTCAAAGAATGGACCATGGCTGAAGCTAATGCGATTCCGGTGATCAATGATCCAGAATCCATGTGGATCATCAAGGCTGATGGTGTAGCATGGAGTGGAACCGAAGATACAGAAGGTACTGATAATGTTCCTGCATACTTCTTAGGAGAAGAGGTAACAGAGGAGTAGGCGAAGTTTGCAGAACATGACAGTACTTGAAGCCATAAAGTCAACCGTAGCAAAGCACTTGCAAGATCATTTGGATGCGAACACATTTGAACGTATTCTAACAGATCGAGGGCTTTCTGCTGCGGCTGACTATGGCGATTCTTCTGAAGAGTTTGAGCTCGCTAAAGCTGATGTTTATATAACTCTTATCACTGTTCCGAATATTTCTGAGGGTGGATATCGAATCTCTATAACTGAGAAAAAAGAGCTTAGAAAGCTCGCTAACGATATTTATCGAAAGTATAATGAACCCGTTGTCGGTCAGATAAAAGTCCCAAGAGGTAGAGCTTCAAAAAGTTGGTAGTATGCAATATCCGGATTCAATAATTGTCAGATGGAAAACTGATCCGGTAAAAGGAGCAGGTGGCCAATGGACACCAGGTGAAGACGTAAGTCACACGTTTAAGTGTCGCAAAGAGGCCAATACTAAGGCCAGAACAATACCCGGAGCTGATGGATCGATGATTTACTATTCTTACTTGGTGTACATGCCCCTTACTACTGTTGGAATACCATACGGTGCCGATTACGAGTTAAATGGCAGTCATAAGGGCAAGGTTAAAGGTGCAAACAACGGACAATTAAATTCCAGAATATGGCTTTAAAAGCAAGATTTGATAAAAACGCTTCGATAGCTGAGCAGATGAAAGTTGTTCAGCGAATTGAGAACGATGTCATACAAGCGATGCGATATGCTGGTGAAAAGTTTGTTACCGATGCCAGATCAATGACAAAGGAAGCTGGAGGATTTGGAGATGTCACAGGAAATCTCCGGGCAAGCATTGGCTACTTCATCATGAAGAATGGTCGAATAGTTGAACAGAAATTTGAAGATCAGCGCCAAATAGCAAAAGAAGCTGCTATGGCTGTTTTGAATTTAGTTGGATCAAGCTCTGAATTGAAGCTTATCGGGGTTGCTGGAATGAACTATGCTTCTGCAGTTGAAAGCAGAGGGTATAATGTTATCTCGTTTCAAGCTGATGCTGCTATCGTTGATCTGACAAGTTTTTTCAATGCAATTGAAAGGAAGAACAAATGAAGTTATCAACTTATTCGGCTGATCAGGTTTATTCATTGCTTGAAGGAATTGAGACACCAAAGCATTTACACAGCAAACCAACAGGTTTAGAACAGGACGAATACATTGTTGTTAATTCTCTACCTGTACCAGCTGGAGTAATGCAAGGGACTTATGTGAATGTCAACTGCCATGCGAAGGATATACGGGCCACAAATATGACAGGTATTCCTAACAGGTCTAAAATCGATGCAATGGCCAACGCTGCTTTGTCCATTCTTGAGAAGGTAACATTAACTGATATGCTCGTTGACTTTGAGAAATCTGAGTTATTCAGAGAAGAACAATTTGATGAGCATTATATGAATTTGAGATTTAAAGTAAACATTATCAACTATTAAAAAGAATTAAAATGGCTAAATACTTATTTTCGCTGAAAAGCACAAAGTACGGTGCTCCTACGGGGTTAAACACAATGCCAGATGCTGGTAGTATGACAGCACTGCCAGATACCGTAAAGGGATCCGTATCTCTAAACGAGAGTGATCCACAAGTGTCAAAATTTCGCACTGATCAGAAGAAAGCACCAATCCGAGTTGTAAAAACAGAAGATGGTGAGTTTTCAGTAACAATGCAGTTTTATGACATGACCTATGATGTTCTTGAAGCCATTAAGGGGGGAACATCAGTTGCTGCTGTTCCAGCCACTTCTCCTGCAGCTTGGCAAAATGGAGCATCATTTGAGGACATCGAAAAAGCCCTTGAATTGGAGCTTGATTCAGGACAAAAAATACTGATGTACAATGCTTACATTGAAACAAAAATCAACGGTAGCGGAAGCCGCGACGGAATGATTGCTGTAGAAATGAAGGCGACAGCTCAATTAGCAGCTGATTTGTCAGGAGATTATGAAATTAAAGATGTAGATATTCCAGCATAATAAACTCCCCGGGATTCTCCGGGGAATTTTTATTTCTATGAAAAAAAATAATATTTCTATTGAAGCCGCAAATCTCATTTTGGGCGAAACAGGAGAATCCGATAAGTTTCAGGTTAGATTCTGGAAATATTTAAAATTGAACTTATCGATACCCTATTTAGATGCCAATACCATTGTTCGGATATCCAGAGAACTGTCAAAAGTCGAGAGTCCGAATGTTGACGCTGATATGTTTACTGAAATGATGCGTACAGCTAAAAATTTAAAATTTGAATGTAGGGCTATTGCAATTGCAACTGGATCCTGGTTCCCATTTTTAAGCAGATTAATTGGCAAAGGAAAACCAAAAGACATAAGGCAATTACTTGAAATTATAAAAGAGAAGTCCGATCCGGAGGCTTTTTTTTTAGGTATAAAGTTGGCCAAGGGGCTAGACAAACTAAAACCAAGGGAAAACTTGTCGGCGGCGAAACCATCTGGGGACGCATAGCTGTAATCCAGAAAACACTTGGTATTTCCACCAAAGAAGCAATGTCAGAACCTTGGATAAGCCTGAATCTAAAAATGGGTGATTTGCCCTGGTGGGACTATGATAATAAGGCTGAAGAAGAAGTAATTAAGGTTACTGATAGAGAGCAAGCAAGATCTATCCTGAACAAATTTAAGAAGAAAAAGAAATGAGTGCCATACATTTCGAATCAACATACAACGATAGTAAATTAACTTCAGGATTAAGACGTTCTAATCAAACCGTTTCTGAATGGGCAAGAAATGCCGAAAAGAGCGGAATGACAGTAGAACGTACTTTTCGGAGGGTTACGGAGGCTGCTGCCGCATACGTATCATTGCGTTTTGCAAGTCAGATTGGTAAAGAGATTATATCGGTCAGGGGCGAATTCCAACAGCTTGGAATTGCATTTGAAACGATGTTGGGCAGCAAAGCCAGAGCTGACCGATTAATGCAAGAGGCTATTGTATTTGCTCAGAAAACACCCTTCACTCTTACCGATGTTGCATCAAATGTCAAGCAGTTGATGGCTATGGGTATCGAGACTGAAAAGGTCATGGATACAATGAAATCGCTGGGTGATGTTGCTGCAGGCGTTTCAGTACCAATTTCAAGGATAGCGATTAACTACGGTCAAGTTGCTGCACTAGGTAGATTGCAACAGCGAGAGATTAGAGATTTTGCGATGGCAGGTATCCCAATTGTAGAACAACTCGCAACTCAATTTGGTAAAACATCAGCTGAAATTCAAGATATGGTTGAAGCTGGACAAATTGGATTCCCAGCTGTTGAAAAAGCATTCCAAAGCATGGCTAGTGAGGGTGGCAAGTTTTACAACCTCATGGAAAAACAGAATGCCTCTGTTACCGGGCAGATATCAAACCTTCAGGATAAGATTCAAGTGATGCTGAATTCTATCGGAGAAGCTAATGAAGGGGTGATTTATGGGGGTATATCAGGATTAAGTAACCTGGTAGCGAATTACGAAGAAGTATTGGAGGTATTGAAATATCTTGCTGTTGGACTTGGAACTTACAAAGCCGCAACAATTGCGGTCACTATATCTGAATCGATTGCGGCGAAAAATGAAGCTATCAGGACCGGAATCATAGAATCAAAGGTAGCTGCCATTAAGCAGGCCATTATTGCTGAAGAAGCCGCAACAGCCGCAGCCGCAGCCGCAGCAAAAAAGGAACAAGCCGCCGCCTCCATGGCGGCAACAAACGCAGCCACCAAACAAGCCGCCGCCGCCAAAACAGTAGCTGCTAAACAGGCAGCTACTGTTGCAAATGCAGAACTTATAGCCGCAGAGAAAGCCTATGCAATTACTGTAACAGAAACCAATGCTGCATACATGGCCGGGGCTTTGACAACTAAGCAAGCATCGGATCTTAAGAAGGATCTGGCAGTAGTTGAAAAAGCACGGGTAACAGCTTCAAAAGCAAATGCAACAGTGGAAAAGACAATCACTGCAGAAACAGTTATCAATGCAAGATTGGAATCTCAAGCCGTCGCCAAATCAGAAGCTGAAAAAGTAGCTGCCAAGCAAGCTGGGATAGCCGCAGACAGGAAAAAGCTTATTTCATCACAAACGGCAACTGCGGCAGAAATCAGAGCAGCACGGGCTCAAAGCTTCCTGAACAAAACGATGCTCAACAATCCTTATGTTTTGGTTGCACTTGGACTGACTGCCTTAGTGACCGCTTTAGTGGCATTCACAAAAAAGGCAAAAACAGCACAGGAAATGGCTGATGACTTGAACGACTCCATATCTCAAATTGGAAAGCAGCAAGAGATCAATGGACTTATCAAGAAGTATGATGAACTGAAAGGTAAGACCAAACTTACCGATGACGAGCAAAAAGAACTGAATGATACAATCAGGCAGTTGTCAACTATATTTCCGGAGGCGATTAGCAGGATCGATCAATACGGGAAGGCCGTTGATGTTGTGAGGGAAAAACTCGTTGGCAGCAACGCCGAATTGCAAAAGTTTCTTGAAAATTCAACCAAGCAAGAAATTGATGAGGCTCAGAAAAAGCTAAATGAACTTATATCAACAAGGGACAGGCTTGTTAAGGAAATCAATACAGGATACGGAGAGCGGAGCTATGGAACAGGCGGCTTGGCAGGAGGGACTACTAAAAAGACCGTAGAGCTGAACAAAACAGAGCTTTCACAAAACAAAGAAGATCTTGATAGTGTCATCAAAGATATTGACGGACTTGCCTCAAAGTTAACCGAAAGTCAAAGGAAATTACTCGAACTCGGGTCTGTTACCGCAGAGGAAGCATTAAAGCCATACAAAGAGCTTTTTAAAGATTTAAGCGAATACACTACAAAGCAGTTATATGACACCAAGGCCAAGCTGACGGGGCTATTAGGTGAAGGGTTGGGGGTAGATGCTGAAACCAAGATTAAGGAGCAAATAGATGACATTGCTGCACAGTTAGGAGAGCCAACAAATAAGGAAAAGATTGAAAAATTAATAAAAGACATTTCCGAAGCTCAAAAGAAGCTGGATGAATTAATGGATCCTTCCCGTAGATCAGGAAGTGCAGAAAAAGACATTGAAGATCAGAAAAAGGTTGTTGAAGAACTGACCAAAAAGCTTGAACTATTAACAGGTGTTAAGAAGAAATCATCCAAAGAAGTCGATGACCTGAAACAGCAAATTGACAAGCTGTATAAAGACCTCGAAACTGCTGATGAATCAGACAGGCAGATTATAGCTGCAAGGATTTTAGTACTCCAGCAGGAATTATTGCTCCGGGAGAAAATTGCAGAAACAGCGGTGAAAGCGGTGCGAAATGAATTTGTTCCCGGGAAAACCAAACCTATTCAGCAGAATATCTTTGAAGGGAACATAGATCCTATCAAAAAAGTCAATGCTGAATTTGATAAGCTAAATAAAAAGATTGAACAGGCAAAGAAAAAGGCTGAGCAAATGCAAAACGCCATTGATGCTGAGAAGTTCAAGAAGACACTTGAAGTCACTCAGGAGATTCTTTTTCATGTTCAGGGCATTACAGACAAATATGCTGAACAATTAGGTTTAACAGAGGAACAGGGTCAGCTTTTGCAGGATGGATTGCAGGCCATGAGCGGGATTGCAGATATAGCAAGCGGTAATGTAATACAGGGAGCGGCAAAGTTGCTGGATGCATCACTAAGCCTGTTTTTGCAAGCACCAGAAAAACTAAGTGAACATTTCAAAAATGTGCAGGAACAAATCGACACCATGCTTTCCTCAATTGACATTGCCACCCAGTCGTTAGCTAACATGGGGAGCAGTGCCGTATCTCAATCGTTATTTTCCATACAGCGTCGTATGTCTGATTTAGGAGATGAAGCCAAGCGGTTAAACGATGAGTTGGGAGGATCTTCATACGGTAGGCGTCGTTCTCCCAGTTATATACAATACTATGGAGATATGGTCGATAAAGCAGTTTCTTTAAACGAAGAAATTGAGAAATTGGGAGAACGGCTGTTAGGTGGTAATTTATCAGATGAACAACGCGAAGCAATAGAGGCCGTTTTGTCAAGCTATAATGAGTTAATGGCTCAAATAGATACGATAACACAGGAGGTAACTGGTACTACAGTAAAAGATTTATCAGAATCATTAGCTGATGCTTTTTTGGCTGGTGAAGATGCAGCTGTGGCTTGGGGAGAAAAGATTGATGGTATAATAAAAAATGTCATTATAAAACAGCTTACTGCCGATCTGCTTACAGCGCCAATCCAAAATGCCGTGAAGCAGCTCGTAAAAGATAGTAGCGACGGAGAGAAAACAGGGAGAGGAGGTTCTTCAGAAGAGATAAACATTGGATTAACCCCTGAAGAGGCTGCGAACTTTAGAGAATCAATACAGGATATTTACGACACCGCTAAACCCGCCTTTCAAGTCATGATCGATTCTTTTTCAGAATATGGTTTTGATTTCGGGAGTGCAGCGGATAGTCAGGGATTGACCGGTGCAATCCGTGGAATTACAGAAGAAACAGGAAGCCTAATTGCCGGGCAATTCACTGCCATGAGAGTTGATCTGAAATCAATAGATGAGAACACAACTCAGTCAACTGACTATCTAATGCAAAGCGTGGCTATTCAGCAGCAGATAGCTGATAATACATCTTACAACAAAAACCTGAAGCCAATTTATGAAGAGTTGCAAACGATGAACAGAAACCTAAAAGAAGTTCTATGATTATAGACGGCGTAAATATCAATGTGTATGGTCTTATCCTCTTGAAAGCAACGGGTTTTTTAGATTTTCCAAAACGGAAGGACATACTTGATGTACAAAAGTTTACTACTAATGATGCTAAATACGACTCCGCTAAAGGAACAATTGTGCTCTTTGGAGATTGGGCAACTCCTGCAGAGCTTGAGATTGGGCTGAATAACCTACAAGCATTGATAAATAGCAGTGTGAAACACACTATTGAGCTTGATGAGTATAATTTGCCAGCTTTTAGCGAGGCAACTTTCAAGGATGGGTATAAAGTTCAAGTAATCCGAACAGTTGCAGAAATAACGATGAAAATAACAGTTGCAAATTCTAAATGGGTAGCAAGTTGAGATGAGTTGGAAACTAGATAATATTGATTTTTCTACTTACGGCGTTTATGTATCAAAGGCCTCAGGTTTATTTGATCTTCCTAGAGTTCTAAATGAACCAAACAAGTGGTTGGACGAAGATGGAGAAGATTATTGGCATGACATTACGGATCAGAAGTATGATAAACAAATTATAAATCTCAACTGCTTCATTCTTAACGATACTTATGCCGGCTTTATCACCCAGATAAAATCTTTCTATGACGCGTTGATGTCAGAGAACAAGAGGTTGCTTTCAACTCCTTATACAACTTCAAACATTGAATGTTATCTAGAAAAAGGAATCAGTCTTGATCGTAAAACAAGGTACATTGGGAGCAAGCAAGCGGGGGTGTTTATTCTAACTCTTACAGTTCCGGGCGATCCAGACTTTCTAAGCCTAAATATCAACCGATACTACACCTACAACACCATTGCAACGGTGCTAACGCGGGATTTAAAAATCAGTAAAACCCTGCAAGGCGACTTCTACGCCACTTTTAGTTTTGAGTCTAACAAGAAGCTCGACATTCAATTTTTTGATGAGATAGATATCAACTCAAACGGAGTAGGCATTGAGCGTTATTATCTGGAGACCGAGCCTGAGTTCAAGAAAGTGTCGACCAATAAGTATGTTTATAATATTCGCGCCGAGCACATCAGTAATTGGTTTTCCCACTCTCAGTTTTTAAATCTGAATAAAGAGGCCGACTTTTATTATTTCGCCAATTTAGAGGAGATTTTTGATTTAATACTGTGGAATCATAACCGCAAGTACCCGGGGCAGACTTTTTTTAAAGGTTCGATCGCGGCAACAGAAAGGAGAAATCATAAGTTTTCAGGCGAGAACTGCCTGAGTGTATTACGCCGTATCTGTCAAGAATACGAGCTGGAATACGAATTTCAGTTTCACGATGGGCTGATTTTCTTGTTCGATATCAACATCAAAGACCAGGTAGCAAACGACAAGGCAATTACCTTGCAATATGGCAAAGGCAATGGCCTGTACGAAATTACAAGGGGTGCCATGCTCAAGGATGAGTTGTGTACCGTGCTCCATGCCTATGGAGCAGCTCGTAACTTAAAACCCGACTATCGTGGTGGATTGAAACGCCTTTCGTTTACCAACAACCCACTAACTAAAAATTATGGTTTCACATACGCTGATGGCGAGTGGGGAGTGCGCGAAAAGACCGTGTACTTCGACGAGATTTACCCAAACCGCACAGCTACCGTTACCGACTACTACCAGAAATTGCCAGATGAGCTAAGCGTTGCTGAAAAAGCATCGACCCCCGAAGGCTTATACATCATAACCGACTCAACACTCGACTTTGACCTAAACGACTACCTTATGGGCGGTCTGACGGCTAAAATAAGAATAAAGACAGGCGACTTGGCGGGTGTTGAACTTGAAATAGCCCGATATTACGACGACACAAAGCAGATTTACCTGATACCTTACAAGGATGAGCGTGGCAGATTGTGGCCAAACGACACCTTTCAGCCTGCCATTGGAGACGAGTACACGCTTGTTGATATCGACCAGCCCGGTACATATGTTACCACAGCTGAAACCGCACTGGAGGCCGCAGCGACCGATTACATCAATGAGTTTTCGTCGCCCAAGTTTCCATATCGGGTGGTTACCGATCCGGCATACCTGAAAGCCAACCCGACAGGCTTCGAAGTAGGCGACCGACTTACGGTTGTCGATACAGATTACAATATTAGTGGCTTGTTTCGGATCAGTGCGCTGGTGTACGACGTATACAAACAGCGGTATGAGTTTACCTTGTCGGATGTTGTGATCTTATCGAACCGAAAGAAAACAGAGGCACGACTGGCAGCTGTTGAGCGCGCTGTGGCTGACACGAAAAAGGACACCGTTGAGAGCATGCGGAAGGAAAAAGAAACCACCAACGAACTTCGCAACCGCCTGCTTGACCCAACCGACGATAAGTTTAATGCAGATCGCAATGTGCGTGATGAGAGTATTGATCCGCGCATGCTTTCCTACGATGCCGGAGTGCCTCAGTTCTCTTTAAGAAATGCACTTGTTGAGACAAACGTGGACGATGACCCAGATAAGGTAGTGGTGGGCGCAGGCCACCTGGTCATGCACAATTATGCTGATAATACACGCGACCGTTTTGGTATTAAAAAGCTAAAGGATCAGCTGATCGATTACGACCCAACCCGAACGTGGGTAATTGAACAAACAGAGTTCAACCTACCAACAGCCTCAGGATACTGGATTTACGCCAAATTGAACATGGCCGATGGTTCGAGCGAGTGCACTCTTGAAGTGTATGAAGATCACAAAGAGGTAAAACTCCAGGTTGAAACCGGGTACATCAAATATAAGCTAGGGCATATCAGCGACAAAGCCTCACCCCGCTATGCGGCGATGCTTTGGGGTAATACCCGAACACCTTCGATGTCTCAGGTGCAAAAGGAAATCGTTGATCAGGTTGAAAATAACACTACGATCATTGAGGCGATCACGAACCTAATTAATAATAGTAAGGGTGGTTACAAAGAGAGCTTTATAATCGAGCACACCACAAATGCCGCAGAGACACAGCTATCTAGCTGGTCGGTAATTGCCTATAACGAGCTGATGGGCGAATACAAGGCAACCGTCACCGTGCGAGATAAAGATGACGACACGATGCACACGGTCATGTCTGTACTTTCTTTCGACTACACCGACCCCGCAGCTGAGCTAAGCATTCAAAACGACATTATCACCGAGGCAATCACAACGCTTGTACTTGGCATCGATGCCAGTAAAAGACTATATGCGACCGTAGAAACCGCCTCTGATGCTAAGCGCATTCACTTTTGCTTTGAAAGATGTGTGTTGGCTCAACGTGCAGAGGCAACAACTGGGCAAATGGGATTAGGCGTCGACATGAGTGCTGCGGGTACGCTCGTTGAAGATACCTTCGCAGTTATGGGTATCGGTGTTGGAATGGGTGCAGAAGCGGAGGAGGTGGAGAGCTGTGATTTTGTTTCAATGCTTAACTCGCTTGATCGTTGGTTTAAGATGGATGATAATATTTCCGGCTCTCTGGTTGAAGAAAATTCAAATAACGGCACAGAAATAAATGTAACAAAAGAGCAAGCATCAGTAGCGGATTGCAGTTATTCATACTACTTCAATGGCTCGAACGCACGGGCACAGTTGCCATTTGACACTTTTGCCGGAGATGAATTTACGATAGCATTTTGGGTAATGATACCAAGTGGTGCGTCACTTGCAGAATTTAAATACATTTTTGGAGTTCACCATGATGGCTATCCGGTTGAGTATGGCCCTGTTATAACAATAACTCCTCCTGGTGGTGCTGGCGATTTTGACCTTGGAGTTGGCACTGGCACGTATGGAGCATCTGTATATTCTGATCCATTTAATTTTGACACATGGCATAGAATTGCAGCTACATATACAAGAGTTGACAATGGAGTTGATAAATCAACTATCTATGTTTCAGCGTACAGAAATGGGGCTAAATTTGTTGACAGTTATCTTTTAGTTTATGATTATTCATCTTCTTTTCAGGCTAATGCATGGGCTAAATTTTTAAATATTGGTTGCAGATATTATTCTGGGGCATACCATGATTTTCAGGAATTCTACATTGACGACTTGAAGATATACGATCATGCAATAAACGACGAAGAAGCTGTATGCGACTATAATGAAGGAAAATGCTGGTAAAATTTTATAAATTATGACACAACTATCCACAACATTTAAAAACGAATTGGCAAAGCTATTGGCACACAATGAGGCAATAGCAGGATTTGGAGATGCAAGCGGGTTGCAACCATCCGCAGCGGAAGGCAATTTATACCTGCGACTTTGCACCGATGCGGTCGTAGTCGACGATGATACAATTGGCACCGAGTGCGCATTTACTGGATATACGTCGGGAGGGATTGCCTTGGCTCGCGGATCAGGGAACGACCTAGACGTTACCACCAATGTTGTTTCAAATGCAAACAACATTGAGGTAGTCGCTGATGCAGGTTATGGTGGATCTGAAGACGTAAAGTTTGCCGAATTATGGCTTGATAACAGTTCGAGTACTGAAAGCAAACGCATTTCGCACTGTCAACTTAGCCAAACGATAACGATGGTCGCAGGAAAGACTTTTCGAATTTCAGCAGGAAGTTTGACGTTTACGATAGACTGATTTTTTTATTAGCCGTGGGGATGAAAGAAGCCCCCGGCTAATGTTTGCAATTACAATAAGTAGTAAATATTTCAGTCTTCCTATATTTTAATTCAGAGACTGTAATTTGAGAATGATTTGATTTTTAGCTGGTGCAGTCCGAGTGATTGCACCAGTTTTTTTTTAACAGAAAACCAATATGCAACACGCTAAAGAATTCGTAATTGGATTTGTCCTCTCAATAGCTAGCTGGGAAACGTGGGAAAATATTTTCGTCAGCTTACTAATCGCCTTTTTCGGTGGATTATTAGCCGCAGCCGGGAAGGCCTTGCACAACCGAATTTATGCAAGATTTCACAAAAACAAACGAAATGAGGAAGATTGAATTAATCGTTATTCATTGCGCCGATACCTATTCTCGGATGGATATTGGAGTAAGGGAAATTGATGAATGGCACAAACAACGTGGATGGGATGGCATCGGATATCACTACGTGATTCGTAGAAATGGAATCATTGAAAAGGGTCGTCCGGAAACGGTAATTGGAGCTCATGCGTACGGGCACAATGATACTTCAATTGGTATCTGCTATGCTGGAGGCAAGGGAGACAATAATACCCCTGAAGATAACCGAACAATAGAACAGAAAGCAGCTATCATTAGCCTAGTTGCCGAGCTTCGCGAACGCTACCCGTCTGCTGCAGTAGTTGGCCACAACCAACTAAATAAACAAAAAGCCTGCCCCTGCTTCAATGTTCAAAATGAATTGTCATGATCACAATCACATCTATCATTTGTATTGGCTTAATTATATTATCAGGTTGGAAATGGTCAGGATATGCAGTTAAGATTTATGCATGAAAGCCATCGTCAACCTAACGACAACATTGATGGGATTGATCATCATTCCTTATGCAGCATACCTGGTCTATGTAAAAGAAACATTTTGCGCCTGGGATTTTCTACTTATGTCATTTGCAGCAATGGTGCTCATTTGGTTTAAGGAGGATGCAGCCCGGGAATTGATCGACAAAGTATTAAACAAAGACATACAGAAACCATAATATGAAACCATTTTTAAAATTCCTGAGCCTGGTATTGGTCGTATTTTCATTCTCATGTTCTTCAACTAAGAAGATCACAACGGAGCAGACAACTACAAAAAAGTGGATTGAGCACGAAGAGGTAAGCGCTGTGAAGTCAGCTATCACAATCGATACTTCCAAGACTTCAGACACAGAGATCACATATACTAAGATCGAGTATTTCGCCCCAATTTCTAATGAATATGACTCAACCATGACAGGTATCAAATCAGATTCATTAGAAATTTCAAGTACTCCAAAATCATCCCGGAAATCTGGCAATATCAAATCTATTGAAACCTATACCGTTCGAAAGAAGTCCGAAAGCAAGGCAGAAATTAAGGTAGAAAAAACGGAAGAAAAGCAGGTTCATGAAGATATAAAGGAAACTGCTGATACCGATAAAAAGGAAATTGAGAAGACCAGACCATCAAGGATAAAATATGTCTTTTATATTCTTATCCTGTTAGTTGTGCTGGCCTTTGTTTATCGATTCAGGAGCCCAATAATTAATATCCTGAAATTAATATTGAAGAGATAGGCTTTTGCCTGTTGTATATATGTTTAACTTAAATTCAATCAAATGAAAATTTTTCTAGCATTATTTGCTCTCGCGATTGGGTTACTCGTGGCCATGCCGCCCGGGAGCCAGGTTCAGGCTACAGCTGCCGATCAGGTATGCTTTGTAGCCGACAATGGACCAACATTGTCATTTGCTGCCATTCAGGCTGTAGATGTACAGTATGTAGTAGTTAGTTGTGTTGAACCGCAATTCATTCAAAAGGAAGGAGGTGGAGTTCATACGCAATCAGCGGTTGCAGAACAGCCATTATACTTTAATAGAGTTGGAGTGATGAATACTACAGAAAGCGCCTATGTTCATTGTCAAAATCGGAAGTATGATAGGCATAGATTCCGAACAAAAGAAGTGAATTTATTACCAAAAAATAAAGAATTAGTCGGCCAGATTAGGATTAGGTCAGATACTTCAGTTTAGTTTTATGGATTAAGGTTAGTTGCCCCGGATCACGTGTTGATCCGGGGTTTTTATAAATATGAATCTGGTGTCTTAACTTGAGAAATCATGCGAGTGGACATGCGGGCGTAACGCCTGGTTGTCTTTTGTTGCTTATGTCCAAAAATTTCCTGAATTTTCGACATATCCGTGCCCTCTTCGTAAAGGTGTGTGCCGGCGCAGTGGCGTATCAGGTGCGGGTAAACGCGCTTTTTTATGCCTGCTTTGCGGGCATAGTCTTTCACCATATTGTAAATTGAGGTGGCGGAGTATTGATCCCGGAATTGCCCGTTAAATAAATAGTTGGTCGGACAGTCCTTTTTGTAGTATTTCCGAAGCGCGTCGAGCGTCTTTTCGGAAAGCGGTACCAGTCGGTCTTTATTGCCTTTGCCTTGCCGGATGTGAATCACCATCCGGTCGCTGTCAATGTCGGTGATCTTCAGATTGATCAGCTCTCCTTCGCGCATCCCCGTTGAGTAAAATAGAAACAAAATTGCCCTGTGCTTTGGGTATTTACAAACGGTAAACAGCCGCCTTACTTCATCCTGTGAAAGTACAACCGGCAAATGCTCCTCCCTACGCGGATAGTCGATGTACTTAAACTTTAGAGGTTGTTTAACGACTAACTGATAGAAGCGTTTAAGCGCTCCGATTCGCTGTTTTAATTGCGAGGTTGACTTAGAAGCTTTCAGGTATTTCTTGATTTCCGTTTCGGATATTTCTCCAGGCGGATGGTTGAAATGCCTCAAAAACAGTTTAGCCTCGCTCATGTAGCTGTTAATCGTGTTTTGACTGTAATTTCGAAGCCGTAACTCCATTTCATATTTCTGTAAAAATTTATTCATTATATTTGATTTAAATGATTGATTTTCAAGCTAGATTTTTATACGCACACGTTATACCTCATTGCGCCAAAACAATTGTAAATAAATTTGAAAGCTAAATACATGGCGCAACGCACACAAAACCGAAAAAGGTTTTGTTGGTATAACACCATGTATATTTTATAGCTGTATCGTTCATTTAATCAACGTTTCTGCGTAATTGAGGAAATAAAAAACCCCTGCGCACTTCGGTTTTTTCAAAACCGTTTTGTTAAGTTCCAAGTAGCGTAAATGGTCTTCGTACACCATTGCCTAAAAACTCAGCCGCTTCCAATGCTTTTAATATTTTATCATTTGTCGAAATATTGTGTTTTACTAATGAATACAAAGCACCAAGAGCAAAATCTTGACCACATCCGCAAGCATCAATACCGTTCATATTTTCAGCAACTTGAAAATCATTTTCAACCTTAAATAGTCTATTCTTATAGCCAACTAAAAAAGTTCCTCCCCTTTCGTCTCCATCGGTATATTTTTGCAAATATCCACCTTCTTTAAAGCATTCTCTAACTGCATTTATAAAATCGGTACACATATATTCATAAACGTCTTTCGATTCAACTTTTGGTGGCTTAAATGAATACCTTAGAAGTTGAATCATTCTAAATGAAGAAGTGCATCCAATCACAAAATCACAGTTTTTAAATACTTTCGCATCTTTTCTTATAAAAATATTTGAATCAGAAACAGCGGCTGAATCGCCACCAATCAAAACACTTTTATTTTTGTTATCAATTAAACCTACTATACAAGTCATATATTTAAAATTTAAAAATTCCTTCCCTTCTGTTTTTTATTTTGTGCTTCGAATAAACGGTAGTGCATATTTCACGCTACAAAACATACATTTTTCGTTATGCCCCGTTGCGGCAATAATAATCATCTAACTGTACTACATTATGGTAGCTACATTCTCCCTCCCCTCTCTCAATTCTACTTATAGTGGCAGCACTCACTTTTGTTTGTTCAGCAACTTGTCTTAGTGTTAAGTTCAATTTATCCCTACGCTCTTTAAAAAGATGCAACGAGGGCATAACACTATGTTTATGTAATGCTTGGTCGGTGCTTTGTTCAGCCCCATTCGCTTGCTGTATTGCAAACTTTATTTCATCCACTATTCCATTAGCTAATCTCCACGCTTCATCTTTCGGTAAATCAATCAAGTAACCAGCCCAAAAGCAATTACTTTGTATAAGTTCTAAATGTTCTTTTTCAAATTCGCTCATTACTTATGTATTTTAAAGTTATTCTTTCTAATCAACAGTAGTAGATATTTCACGCACTCCACAAACACTCAACGTTATTTACTCGTATAAAATCAGCCGGAAGTTCAATCGGAAACCGACAATATACCGCTGTCAGATTTAAAATCCAGGGCTAGAAGTTCCTGACATTGCAGCTTCTTTAGCTTCCATGAGAATAGCATCGTAATCCTCCTCTTTTTTCCCCTTTGGCTTGAGTTCCAAATGGGCAGCTGCTTGTCTTTTATAGAAGTAATTAACCTTATCCAAATCGAGCGTTTTGATATCGAATGTTTCAGGGTCGAATCCTTCTCCTTTGTTGGCCTCATCAACGTTTTGAAAGTTTTCTGGCTTCAATACGTCAGGACCGATTGGGTGAAATCCAACGTTTTTAGGCTGAAGCCTTTTAAGCCATATACAGCCTGTTTCTGCCACTTGTTTCCGCTCTTCTTCATCCAGTTCAAAGCACATGGTAAATACATCCATTCCTTTGAATTCAGGATGTGTTTCCTTACGTGCTGGAATTCCTTGATACTCATCTTGTCCGAAACCAATTACTGTATTGGCTTCATTAAATTTTCTTGCTTTCATAAATTAAAAATTAATGTGTTGTTGACTATTTTGCATATCTATTTTTTTGAGCTTTCTAAGTACATTTTTGCGTATCAGCTTGTCTTTTTTACTCTTATTATGCTCTGCCATGATAGATTCAACCAATCCAAATTCAGGGATCCAATACAGAAGACCAATCCCGTGCTCAAGTATTTGTTTTTTTTGATAGTTTGGCATGTAAACATTGTGAGGAAAACAGATGTATGAGTAATCAGCCCAGTAGAGATGATCTTTGGCCTGCTTAACGACTTCTTCGACATTGAACAATTTGCATTCAATATTGAAGACTTTTCTACTTGAAAAATATACTATCAAATCCGATCGTCGCCCGATTTCAGGAATATGCACCTCTCTGTATGTTTTTGGGTTAACTTTCTCCCGGGAATACCCCCCTTCCGTTGACCTCCAGAAAGTATAATCCAACAGCCATTTTTCAACATTGGCTTGCATGGTATCTTCGCAATAACCAAGGCTGTAATTCCCTCTAAAATCGTTTAGTAGTGGCATTAATCCATTATCCTTTTAAGGTTACTTTTCAGTTTCACAGTAGTGAATACCTCAAGCCTCTTTGTAAGTGCCTGAATCTTCTCCTTTGATGGCTCAGGAAGGTTATTGTTTCCGCTGTCCGCGCCGATGTTTACTTGTTCTGGCAAACAGGTTTCAATCATTTCAACCATTTCTTCCATATCAAAATCCATTATCGGTTCAATGGTGACATAGTTTTTTAATTCAATCCCTCTGAACTCATGCCAAAGCTCGTTCATCATATCAGCTCTTATTTCTGGATCGGGGCAGTTATTCATTATTTCTGGATCGAATCGGTTTGTCTCAATGGTAGTACACAGGACAAAATCAAGCCCGGCAAGCTCAAATTCGAAGTCGAATAATCTTCTTGGGTTTTTTGTCTGGAATAGGTACTTGTTATTAAACTTCCGGCAATGGTTTAGAATCCTCTTGATTATGGTGTCCGGAATAGCTTCAGCAAACAGATCGTTTTGAGCAGCCACAAATATAAAGTTTCCCTCTCCCAGGCTGCATAGAAGTTCGTGTCCGGACAAGCGAGGATCTCCACTGTATTTTTCTAATATAGCTGGATATCGCATTAATTTATTAGTACTGCAGTAACTACATCTGTGAGGACATTCACCAGCTAATGGATTCCAAGTGTGGGTAATCCATTCGTACATGTTTCCTTTTGATTTATTTAGTGGCATAGCTCAAAATTTACTTGGTCTGCGGCCATAGCGGTGAGAGTTACGGCCTTTTTTGTTTTTATTCTCACGTTTGCTTGGGCGTTCTAAGTCATAAACTGTTGGTTCAATCAATCGCGGTAGCAATTCCATAACTTCTGGTTTGGATTCTTTAAAAGCTCTATGAGCTTCATCTTGTGCCAACTCAATGGCCTTCGAATAAACCTGACGACTACCAACGATTGCAATTCCTTTTCCATCTTCTTTTTGGATGTCGAGTATTTCAATGGTTCGTTTTAATGCTTCGTAGTCCATGTGGTCACCTAAGATCATTACACCTCTGTCTTTTTTGACATCAGCCAATAGGTTTTCAGCCCAAGCAATCATTAGATTGTCGTTTTCTCCTAAGGGCATATCCTCAAGCCCGAAGAATGCTTTATAGTTGTCTATTATTTCACTTCGTTTCATTAGTTTATTTTCAAATATTGATTCTAGATAGTCATTATCATATTCGAGCACATTTGCCATAGCTAAATTTCCGTCACACATGGTTAGTCGATTTTAGGTGTGAAAAATTTAAGCTGTCCTTTGCAGGGAATCAGATCGATCGCTTTAGCATTAGCCAGCGTAAATCCAAAAGGACCAAAAAACCAGGGAGAATCGCTTTCTTCGACGCATCCTGTAATAACAGCCTTGCCAACAATGCCACCCATCATTTTTTTGAACTCTTTTTCTGTCGGGATCTCAATATCCGGATTCATATCTTTAATGAACTTAAGGCCTTCATTGTCGAATTTCTGGCCGGCATGGATGAGTATTTGACCAGTGAATGTTGTTGTCCATTTCCGGTTTTCTATATCTTTCAACCCGTTAAGGATTGCCCAAGCCCAAGGCTGTTGAATTGAAAGCGCTCTAAGAGGTTGTCGACTCTCCGTATTGAAACGGAAATTACATGTTGAGCAGTTAACCATTCCGGGTTTAACTGCTTGCACTTTTGTACAGTTAGGACATTTAATGATTGTTTTCATTTGTAAAATATTTAAGTGTGAATTCGTTCAATGTTTGCAAAGCTTTATTTGCCTCTTCTTGCAGATATTTTAGACGCCTTTCTTGGAGGTGTTTCTGGTACTTTTTAGCATCTTCTATATTCAAAAAGTATCGCCCGCTCTTATAGGATTCGAATTTCACCTCTCGGGATATTGCCGCATTAGATGAGGAGTCATTAATTTTTAATCCATACGTTTTAGTCCCAATCAATATACCTTCAGAAGTTTTTCTGATTTCAGAGATAGGTATTTCTTCAATTTCGTCGACTATTGGATGATAAATCTGATCACCCACGTTCACGGTGTTCACTGTTTTACTCATGATTTGATTTTTAGAATGGTAAGTCATCTGTTTCTGTATTCGGATAATAGTTCGGGTGCTTTATTTGCCTTTCAATCCGGCGTCGCTCAATATTTCGTCTCCTGTCCATGAATGGGATAGCATCGCCTTTTTTCTTTAAGATGTGAATGATGTTATTAATGAATTTGGACGGAGATTTCCAGCTGCTGTAATAGCCTAATCCTTGCGACTTATACCATCGTTTCAGATATCCTTTTTCATAGGTCAGAAAGAGGATTGTTAATGCAAACGAACTGTATTTGTCGGGAGTTTTCTCGATGTAGCCTTCAATGATTTGATTAGTGATATCAGGCTTTTCATATACTCGTTTCCATGGTTGATGAAAGCTGTCGTATTTTCCAAATTGAACCCGGGAAAGGATATTCCAAACGGGAAGTTTATACCATCCATCGTTACAGTTCCAGCAAGCATCAATGTCTGTTACTTTTCCATCGTACCAGCTGTAATGTTTGTGGATTCCGGTACCTCCACAAGACCAGCATTCTTTGCCTTCAATAAATTGAACATCGTAGCAGATGTGCTTTCCATACTTAGACAGGATCCTGTTTTTGATTTCGTAGAACTCTGGACTCGGCTTCTGGTTTGCATGAAATAAGAGCCAAGAGAGGATATTGATGTAGATTGATTTCATTTCTTTTTTTGATCTATGATTTTTTCATCCACAATTTCTTTTATAAAGTCGGGTATATTGTTTAAGTCGGATAAATACTCATTGATGTCAGAGTGCATGATATATTTGTGAAACCAATAGAGGAAACCATATTTCACAGGCATTGTATTACGAGAGAAGTTGTGTAGTAGCTGCCAAATCTCAAATATTAGAAAATCGTTCTTTTCTGGCCATAAGGGAAATTCAGATTCATTATCGCCTTGATTTAGTTTTTCAAATTCTTCATTCATTGTCTTTTCCCAATTAATCCAGTATTTTTCAAATACGGACTGGGCTGTTTCGTTATCCTCCTTGGGAAGCTTTTTTTCTGCTTCCTGTAGTAGCCCATCCATTAGGTAGGTTGATCCTGAACTAAATCTATGCTCCCACATAAATAGCAGCCTCGCTAAACTATCAAGGGTAAAGCCACCTGTTTCACGGCCACGTTCGTAGGTGACTTCCTTCATATTCATGAGTTTTCCATCTACTTTCATGTGGATGGAGACAGTAATATGATCTGTGTTTTGTTTTTTATCCATTTTTATTCCTCAATTTCGTCATTAAACATATTGGCGACCATGTCAACAATGTTTTCATCAATGTTGTCTGTCGCTCCCATTACAGCATTTGCAATGTTTTTCTTTATCTGG
Source organism: Sunxiuqinia sp. (assembly GCF_055140945.1). Lineage (NCBI taxonomy): Bacteria > Pseudomonadati > Bacteroidota > Bacteroidia > Marinilabiliales > Prolixibacteraceae > Sunxiuqinia > Sunxiuqinia sp. Next base: position 17,709 of record NZ_JBSQYS010000027.1, on the reverse strand, counting down.
ATAATCTTGTAGACCTTTTCATCAATAGTATTCTTTCCAAGGAAATAATAAGCGGTAACACTATCTTTCTGGCCGATCCGATGACATCTATCCTCACATTGACAGCAGTCGGCATAAGTCCAAGGGAATTCAACAAAAGCGACGTTTGAAGCAGCCGTAAGAGTTAAGCCAACACCGGCTGCACGAATGGAGCAAATAATGATATTTGTTTTTGGATTGCGCTGAAATGCGTCTACAGCCATTTGCTTCTGTTCTGATGTCTCTCGGCCTGTTACAGATACTGCACTTGGGAAAATACTCTTCAGTTGATCAACCACCTCATGTAGTGACGCGAATAGTACAATTTTTTGTCCTTCTTCCATGAAGTCCTTCACGAATTCGGAAACAGCTTTAACCTTTCCTCTGGCAGAAATTTGACGGAGGATGTTAATTCGAACCATAACCTCACCCTTGAGCGCTTTCTGGATTTTGTCATCATCAGCCTCCTTATATTTCCTGAGGTATTGAATAAGGTCGCGTTCAGCCTCCTTATATTCTCTTCGGTTTGTTATGTCATTCGTAAGCACTTGTCTGATCTTATCCGGGAGGTCTTTCAATACAGCTGACTTTTCTCTGCGAAAGAAGCATTTTTGCCAAAGCAGAGCGTTAAGCTCTTTGAGATTTGATGCCTCGTTTGGCCCGGAGCAATAACGTTGTACGAAGTATCTATATCCGCCAAACTCTTCCAATTTGTTTAAGATCGATAATTGTGATACTAGATCCTTAGGTTTGTTTACAACAGGGGTGCCCGTTAATTCGATGACCATCTCTTTGTCTTTCGTTATACCTTTGACAAACTTCGCTTGTTGGGTGGAAGTAGATTTGCAGCGATGGCTCTCATCGATAACAACAGAATTGAATAGCTTTACTGACTCGTTGAACACAACATCGCGCAGGGTGAACCGCTTTGATGGTTTGATATAACTAACGAAATATTTTTTCAAACTTTCATAGTTTACGATAAACACTTGGTGTAATCCTGTCTTCCAGAAGAAAGGCCAGTTATCACGGACCTTATCTGTCAGCACCATCGCTTTTTTGTCTGTGAATTTATGCCACTCGCGTTCCCAGTTTATCTTTAAAGAGCTTGGACAAATAACCAGGCAGGGGAAAGCATCTGCTATGTTTACCGTTGCAATACTCTGCAAAGTCTTTCCCAAGCCTGGTTCATCAGTATTCATGAACCTTTTTAACTCAAGTCCTCGGGCTATTCCTTCTAGTTGATAAGGATAGGGCTCAATTTTAAGCCCATGGTCAATATTCAGTTTTGGCATTTCTGGAATCTTGAGATCCCTTCCTGGCAATTGCTCCACGACCCTACCATTCACCCACCTTACTCTCTCGAAGCTTACTATCCGGTTTGCCATGGCCTCTAAGTGAGGTTTTGAAGTTCTTGGTACAATCCAATTTTTAGTTTTTGGATTGAAAGATCTTCCCGGAATCTGTTTAACCATATTAACCAATCCTGGCTTATAATTAAAGCTGACTGTATAGTTGCCTGTTGATTCGAGTTTAATATCCATGATTTTTTGATTTAGGCAGCTTCTGTATCTGAAGTCGTTTCGGTCATGGCTTCATCGGGAACGTCAAAGTCAAACTCCTGCTGTTTAATTCCCCATTTCCCTTTGAAAAGATATTCGACAACTTCATTGTTACAGGAATAAATATCCCCACTCAATTCAGTTCCGTGTTTGTATGTGTCAAAGTCCTCATATTTAGTGAATGGAGCATTGATATTTACTACTTTGCCGGATTTAAGGAGCTTTTGTCCGATGATAGTAACTCCGGCATCTTCATCAGATCCGCCGGTTGAATAACCTGTAACAACATAATTATCCAGCTTTTCGACATCGTAGTTATCGACTCCAGCATCAAGAATATCGTTAGCCTCTGGCTGCTCACAGATTATTACAAGGTGCTTTTTAAGCGTGTCTAGTGCCGCTTTAAAGTCAGCATGCACTATTTGGCTGCATTTTCTGGTGACTTCATCGGAATAGTTATCTTCCAAAAACTCTTGCGAGAAGGTGACATCAAGCCTCTCATTCTTGAGGCTTACTTTTTTAATTTCGTTACGTACGTTTTCCATATTAATTTCTATTAATTGATTATGAGACATTTTTATTAACAGGCGCTTCTTTAAGCTTTTTGATTGTTTTCAAACAAGGATCATCTTCCTCCAGGTATCCTGCCAGTTCATCGTGAGTGAATGTTACTTGAGTTAAATCAACATCAAGCAACTCCGCCAGCTGCCCCCTGAATTCTTCTAAGTTTTTTTCGTCCTTCAGCATAATAGAAGTATTGCGAAGGATCACTTTCTTTACTCGTATCATAAATTTTAGTATTAAGTCCGTTGCATTCCTGCAAGGCGCATTTCTTCTTTTGCTTTACTGATTACTGTCCGACACCAGTCGAGCTGATGTGTTGCTGAGCGGTTGTTTCTTTCTGCCCAGTCAACGAGATATCGCTGATCCTTACACAGGCAGTCAATGAGCGTGTTTGTTGCCTTATGGCTGACGTTAGCCCGTTTTGCATTATCGCGTAGAACTTCCATCAAGTCACTTTTTAAGGCTGTATTCAAATGATGTTTCGCATCGGCCAATAGTTTGCCTGTTCTGGCCATGTAGGTAGACAGTTGATTACCTCTTTCCTGTGCTTCTTCAGCATCCTCACTTTGAGTGATGTTAAGAAAGCTGTCAATAGATGTGAGCTCTTCAATGATTTGCTGTGGAGGTGTAATTGTTAGCTTCATACTATCTGCTTTTTCCCTTTGTATTTGTAGTTGTATATGAAGTCGGATAGTTTTTGCTTTGCGCCTAGAATACCACAAAGACACATGCCGGTTCCTCTGTAATTGGCCTCGGGTATTAACTCAGTCTTTTCACCGTTACTTGTGAAATGTGATGTAACCCTTTTCGCGTTCTTTACCACGTGCTTTTTGCCGTGCACATCAATAGTTTTGAAATTGCTCATAGTTTTTTGGTTAATGTGATTGTGGAGTGGGCTGGACTTGAACCAGCACGAGGGTTGTTCTACTTATGAAAGTCCCAAACAAGTTCCCCTCTCATCATGGGTGATTGCAGCATATTGCTTCAGCGGCTACCAATTTCGCCACCACTCCGTTTGCCTCCCATGGTCCTGGGAGGCTGTCTTGTCGATATGCCAATGACTTAACAACCGTAAAGTACATTAGCTATGAATTGTTAGAACTCCGGGTTTGAGCCGTCCGTGGGCATTTATTAATTTCTTTTGTAGTCAATATGTAATATTAGTGCCAGCATCATCATGAACAAGAAGGCATATAGGCAATGCTTTTTCCCCTCTAAAAGGAATCCGATAAACTCGGCGATACCTAGAACTAAGAATAGTAATGAGAATATTCTGCTTTGTAATTTGATAAGTTTGTCCATAATATATTTGGTTTAGCCCACTGAACTATAATAAGCTAGGTTATACACGTCGAAAGTTTTTCGTATCACTGCGAACTGAAACTCTATTTCAGAATTGCTTGCAACAGATGGAATAAAGATGTAAATGCGGCCTGTTGTCTTGTTGTCTTTTACTTCTCCTACTTCATCAATAGGAGAAGTTCTATCACAGAAGTACGCCTCTAAAGAGTCGAGTAATAGCTTTAAATAGTCTTCACCCAAAGCCTTTGCAATTTTTGCTTGATTTCTTAGTGAGAATCTGTACATCATGATCAAAATGGTGTCTTATTGAGTAATACTTCAGTTCCGGTATCAGCAACAGTTACAGTTTTAGCCGTCGCAACTTCGATTTCTTTTTTGAAGTTGATTTCATGGCTGTTGCCGTCAGAGAGATGGATTAGGACGATGTTGTTAACCTTTGAAAGGTCATTTGCTTCTAGCAATTCCAGAGCTGTTTGAATGCTCATGTGGCTGGTAATTATTCTACTCTTAATCGATGGAGCTAAGCGTCCTGATTCTATATTTGCATCAAGAATATCCACATCGTAATTCACTTCAAGAATGATGTTGTTTAAGCCCTTGAATGTGAACTCAGAATAGAAAGTGTCAGTAAGGAATAGGGTCGTACCACATTCCGGGTGATTGATTAAGTACCCGAAAGGCTCAGCAGCATCATGTATCACGTTAAAAGGGACTACCTTGAACTCTCCTATGCGCACGGAATCCAAAGCCGTAATTGTATTAATCCTGTGATGTGGCTTGAATTTGGTCGCTGTTCCTTTCGAACAATAAACATCAATCGCAGCTTCGGTGAACTGATTGGCGTATGCGGCATGATCGCCGTGTTCGTGAGTTATCAGGCAACCGATAATGTCCATGATTTTAAATTCAATTTGCTTTTTTATCTCCGCCAGCCGAATACCGGCCTCAAGGACCAGTATTTGACCAGATGAAGATTCAAGTAGATAGCTATTGCCCTTGCTGGAGCTTCCGAGTACTTTGAGTTTCATTCTGTCGCTTTTTTGATGACTAAATTCAATTCTTTGAGTTGTGATCCACCAATTCTACTATCTTCAGTTATTCCTTGAGCTTCATACATTGCTTTGGCAGTCAAACAACACTCTAGAAGTTCAGGAGCTGAATAAAGTAGTTTTGCATTGGCTTCCACCTCATCGAAATTATAGGGGTATTTGCCATCCCTTGCATAATTTGATTTAGGATCACATTTAGTAGCTACAGCAATTGTCTTTTTACCGACAACTATTGTGTTTCCAATCCTTTCCCACAATCCTTGTGAAAACTTCTTTTCCATAGCTTATTAATGCGTTGAAGGTTGAGTAACTTTGTATTCAAATGTTCTATCATCAATCTGTCTAAAAACAGTCCAGTAGGAGGCAAATGTCGCTGATCCAAAACCCTCTTTTTCCATACGCTCTCTTCTAAGTTTTTCTGATATAGCAGGCTTCAAAAAGCCAACACAGAAATTCTTAATTATAGATTCATGATATTGGGTTTTACTTTCGTTCTTGACGATATAGTGATAATAAGAATCACCATATGGGCGTCTTTGCCCAGCTTCTTTGGTTTCAACTTTAAAATGATATTCCATAGCTTAAAATCCGGGGCCGGTTTGTTTTTCGATTGTTAACTCAATGTCATGTTCCTTGGCTATTGATAAAATAGAAGCTTCATCACCGATTGCAGTCTGTGACACTCCCAAATCATCCACTAAGAATTTTTTCGCTTCATCAATTGACTTCACGGTGACTTGAGAGAGAGATTCTTTTGTATCTTCCGCCTTTCCAGACTTACTGGATTCTGGTTCATTTACAGGAATAGAAACCTCCTTTTGGTTAGCGTTCTTCTTTTTTTCGGTTTCCTTGACTTCTTCATAAGGAACATCGATAATATCCTTAACTTCATCTTCTGTTCGTATTCCCATGGAAAGCTCCGGTGCGTATGCACGAGTCCAAAAAGTAACAGACCGATATTGAAGCATCAGTTTTGGCATGGTTTGCCATTTACTACCGGATTTTGTATACCAACCTTCTTTAATGGCCATTTCAAGAGAAACAGGAATTGAATCCAATTTTTCATTGGTTCCTTTTTCGGTCGTATAAGCAATGCATTGCCAATTATCCAGTCCGGATGCGTCAAAATGCTTGGTAACTGGCACTCTTCGGTTGTTTTTATACTCATAATCTGTATATTCAACCTTCCCAAGTTTTCCGAGATTCTCCCATTTGTATTTAATGGAGTTGTACCGACCGCAACCGTTAACCGTAGCCGTTAAGAATTTTGCACTCCATGCTGGCTGGCCATGTACTATATACATATTCTGCATGACCATTAGTGGACTGGCGCCGATGCGTTGAGCGGTCTCAACTGCGATCATGCAATTTGCCACTGCTTTTTCCTTGCCAACCTCACTTGTTTGATACATTTTAGGTACCAGTTCGCTTGAAGAGAACATACCACAAACCCTTTGCATTGTTGCGAAGTGGTTATTGTCAAAAAAATTAAATTGTACTGGGGCGGATTGTTGTCTTACCGCCACTTCATTACTTTCAGCTTTCATTTGATTTGATTTTTAATTATGCGACTTCTAATTCTTTGTGAGCTTCTGAGACGTATAGTTCGATCTTTTGAGCCTCTGAGTCCGTAATTTTGGTGATACTTTCCGCATTGTCGATCCATATAGGAGCGACTTGTTCGTAGTGTTTTGAAAGCACGTTGATGATTTCTATTCCTGCGTTAATCTTTGCAGCGTTATTCGCATCAAGCCAAGGCACGCCATCAATAATCGTATCGCAGCACTCAATCAGTCCCCCATTCAGCTGTGTGTCGAACATCCGAAATCTCACACCTTCAAATAGACTGTTGATTTTTGCTTCAAGTAGATCAACCTTGGCTTTCGTGAACTCCTGTATTGTGAATTCGGATTGTTCCAATTCTGCCAGCTGCTGAGAGTATTTTCTTTCCTCATCCAGAAGCTGTTTCTTCCGTTTGTCAGCGGTTTCAATCTGTGACTTTGAGTTTAGGTTCTTTTTTAATCCGTCAAGAGTAGAATTGAGAGCTGTCTTTTTTTCTTTCAGGCCTGAGTTGTCAACCTTCGGAGCTTCTTCTTCAACTGGTTCTTTCTCGAATTCTTCAAGTTCCTTCTTCAATCGCTCGTAGTCAACATTTCCAGAAATCAATGCTTGAACAGACTCAAGGTGTTTTTCCTGCCATTCTTTAATGACAGCCTCATGAGCTTTAATTTGTGATTCATAGTCTACAGACTGAAGCTGTCCAATATCCTTTTGTGTATTCTCAATTTTTATCTTGTAGCCTACTCCTTGAGCTGATATATCGGCAAGCTTTCTTTCTTTTTCAGCATTGAAGTTCACTTTAATTTCAGCTTTTTTGCTTTCGATAGTTTCAGTTGGAAGGTCTTGCTGACATGTGGGACATTTGAAATTGCCTTCATCGCCGAACCCTGGAAATTCCTCTTCATTTACTTTTCCCCATTCTTGGCGCAATCGGTTCTGCTCATCCTGATAGGTCTTAATCCTTTCCTGCAGATCTTTGATTTCTTTGGCTCCGGTTTCAATTTTTCTGTTGATCCTTTGGATTTCTGATTTCGCATTTTCAATTGATTCATTTTTCTCTTTGACCTGATTATTGAATTTCAACCGGCCTTCATGTTCAATGTCAGAGATTTTTGATTTTATTACATGGATCTTTTGTTGGCGCTCCTGTTTCTTTTTGTAGAAATCGTCAAAAATTTTTGATGAATCCTGAAGCTGCTCATCGATGATAGCGATGTTTTTCTCAACCGTTTTAATTTCGTCCTCAATCCAAGCCCAGTCTTTAGCTTCAGGCGTGTTTCTGGTAACCTCGTCAATTCGAGCAGGAATTTGCTTCAGTTCGTCTTTCAGCTTTTTCTTTTTGGCTGCCAGCTCCTTTTTGAATTCGTCAAGGGTTTTATTTCCCATATTTTCAATGAGAGCCGAAAACTCAAGGTTTCCTGATGCGATATCCTGATCGGACACATCTCCGGCAATGGTCGTTAAAATGCTTCTTCTGTCCTGCCATTTTAGGGTGTTAAAGTAGAAAGGAGATGTAAGCATTTTGAAAGTATCCTCCGAAATAACCTGATCGACTTTCTTTTGAAATTCACCGGCCTGCATTGGCACATCGTTCCAGTAGAATAGCGTTTCATGGCCTTGGAGCTCCGGTTCGCTTGATCCGCGACGGGTAACCCATTTCTCGCGATAAACACGTTTAAGGATCATATCCTCACCATCTACATCAAATTCACAGACAACTTCGTGGTCTAGCTTGTGAATCGGTTGGTTGTTCGCATCAAATGTTTTGATAGAGAAATCTTTCCTCCCTGTTGAGTCTTTCCCAAATAGAAGCCATGTAAAGGCATCAACAAGGGTTGTTTTTCCGGTGGCATTGTCACCAAAAATCTTGGTGGTACCGTTAAAAACGGTCTCGAAATCCTTGATCCCTTTGAAATTGTGAAGGATCAGCTTTTTAATTTTTACCTGTTTCATGATTTGATTCTTTTGATTTTTACTGAGACTATCTGTTTTCTATAATTTGCTTGATTTTTGTGGCCGGTATAACATTTTGCATGTCAAGCATCCGGCTTGCGGTTTCTAATTCAGATCGTTTGTAGTAATACTTTGCTCTTGTTTTATTGCCGGATGGATAACCGACTATCCAGCGCTTTCTGCGCCATTCTTTCACTTGTTTTTCTCCATAGATTGTATTTGCTTGTTTTTCACTAATGTTTTCTTCTATGAGCCCAAGCTCTTTGGCTAGATTGATGACTCCTACTTGTATTCCAATTGCAAAAGCCTTTTCTACCTTTTTGTCAATTTTATCATCCATTTTGCACTGTTAATTTGAGTTGAGATAAGCGAGTTGAAAAAATATGTTCTTAACACCATTGCGACGCTTCGCAGGGCTGTGCTGTTAATGTTCGAATAAATTGTGCTGTTTTGCGTAGGAAAAGAATTCAGCTATTGAGTGAACATTCACTCTTCGGAATGCATTTCGTTTGTGGGTTTTGACTGTTGATACTGAGAGGCATGTTTGTTCAGCTATTTCCTCCGGTTTAATTCCTTCATAATAGAGCTGCATTACATCAAGTTCTCTATCTGTAAGCTTAGAGTTGAACTTCGGCTTACAAACGATTCCTTCAACCGGACATTCTCCCCTAAGCGGACACTCTATTTCCTCAAAATTCAGGCTCCCGAACTGGTCAATATCCAATATACTGTCATACTTTCCAAAATTGCATTTGATGAATCTGCGAGCGATGTGAAATTCATAAAACCCAGGTACTGACTTCAGCTTCTCATAAACTTTTGATAAAGCTGTTAATGATTGGGGATAGAATTCATCTATAATGTTCATCATTGATGAGATGAACTGCCTATCGCTTACTTTGAGCTGTCTAACGCCTTTCTCAGAGTGAATCATAACGTCTCCTTTTGGGGTAATGTAAAATTCAATGTTTTTCATGTCAGCTGATGATTGTTTGTCTGGTTCTGTAGTACTCTTCAAATTTTTGCTCGTTGGTCAGCTGCTGCTCTTTGAGATGATTTTCGAACGATTTCAAATAAGCCTCTTCGCCCATAGACTTGATGAATTGACTCCTTTTAGAGGTTAGGCTTGCATCAGTTGATCTGTTTTGTGGTTTCATAATGCCTAATTTTCAGGGAAAAGAGGTTCTACATCACACTTGAGGAGCCTGGCCACTGCCTGTTTTTCCAGAAGGTTAGGTTTAGCTGTGCCATATGCCCACCTACGAATGCTCCCGGGGTGTTTCCCTGTTTTTTGAGCAGCAACAAAAAGAAACTCGTCAAGCGGTGTTAATGGATTGTTGGGGTTTGTTTTTGGCTCATCCTTTAGCGCATTGTAATACTCCACAAATGGTAGATTTTCAACATTTGGGCGGATTTTTGGATTTACATTCTGTTTATTCATTATATTTGAATATTGGTTATTGAATCTTATTGATTGAATAATCAAGTAGGGAGGCAATTTTCAGATTGCCGTCGTGGATTGCCTCCCGTTTTTTGATCTTGTAAAAACTATTGAGCGGTGCGCTCTTGGTTTTTACTTGGTGTAAAGATAAACAAACAAGTTTGATAAATGCAAACAAAATTGAAAAATAACTCAAACTTCTTTGAAAGAATTTTGCAAATAATTGAATTCTACAACATTAAGAATGTGTCTGAATTTGCAAAAAAGAACCTTGGATATGATTCGCCTGAAAAAATTAATCGGTTGAAGAAAGATGGAGCCAAACCTTCCTATGATATAATTCAGGATATATCAAACGCGTTTGAAGAACTAAATTCAGGTTGGCTTGTCACCGGGAAGGGTAAAATGATAAATGAAGATTATTTACCTGATATTGACAAACTACCACCTGAACTTCTGCATACCACAACTATAAAGGCTGTTCCCTATTATGATATAGACATTACAGCATCAATAAAAGAAAGCTTTACCGACGTTATGGAAGAGCCAGAGTTTTACGTAGATTTTAAGCCATTTAATGATTGTACTGCCTACCTCCCTGTATGGGGAGACAGCATGTTCCCAACTTACGCTAGCGGTGAAATTGTTGCAGTTAAAAAGGTAGATAATCCAGATATAATACTTTGGGGTGAAGCTTATTTGATAATCACAAACGAGATTGCTAATAATATGAAGACAGTAAAATTGCTTTATCCTCATGATGATGAGGACAAAATTATCCTTAGAGCATCCAATCCGAACTTCAAAGGGGACACTGTTATTCCGAAAGAATCAATTCTTAACCTTTATACAATAAAAGGAAAGATTACCAGAAAGCAACTTTAAAACATATAAATAACCAAAATTACTATGAAACTATTTTTACTATTTTTCTTTACAGTTTTTATAACTATTACAAGTTGCACAACAACTAAATATTATTCGAAAAATACTTATCTCCTTGATTTCAGACCTTATGCTGATCAAGGTTTTTTGATGAGTACAACTACAATTGGGGAATCATACAAAGCACTTGGTGATATTATGATTGAATGCGAATCAGGCTATACAACCAAAGATGGTAAATCTCCAAATCAGATAGATAATCCAGGAGTCGGATCGGATGAAAATCCTATTTATTCTTCATACACTATTAAGAAGGGAAAATATAAGCAGTGGGAGGTTCAAGAAGTGCTTGACCTTTTATACGACGAAGCTAAAGAAATTGGAGCAGACGGCGTCATTAATATAAGGTTGACAAGTACCGGGCATAGTGGCTCTACAGACTTTGAAATAAGTGGTCTGGCCATTGAATTAATTAATTAGAAGTTATAATCAGGGTGCGATGAGAGTGTCAGTTTCCGAATACTACCAGACTGATCTTTTCAGGTTAATGCCTGAGGATATGTTTGATCTATTGGATGAGGCTTATTTTTATAAGCGGCCTAAGGTAAAGATCCCTGATCGGCTCATAGAAACATTTGAAAAGAACAAGGAGAAAGATGGATAGCTTTCAAATCAAGATATTATTTCCTCAAAGTCGGTCGAAATACTTTAGACGGGTTTTGAATCTTGCTCGTGAGTTTGAAAACTTCAAGCCGGGTAATCCAAATGTTTTATCAATCGAGAGGGAAGAGGAGCTCTTAGAAAAGTGGGAGTATTTCAATCTTCTTTTTTGGCGAGTTGTAGATTGGCGGGGTTCAGCTGTTGAGTTCGATGGCCAACGGTATCAATCGCACTGTGATAAAACTCGTATTTTTTATGCCTTGCAGGATAATAAGCAGAATCATATGTGTTCGGTTGTTGATCAGATCAAAGAAATAAGAAGGGTCTATTTCTACGACCTGGAATCGAAGATGAATAATGTATTAATACTGAATTAAATGAACAGTCGAAATACAGTCGATTCTAAAGATATCATGATTGCTTCACTGAGAAAACAACTGCAGGAAGCATTACAAAAGAATAGCGCAATGGAGCAGGAAATTGCATTGCAGGAGAATGAAATAATCCGGTTAAAACGGATCATCGGAGACCACAAAAATACGAGTCGTACTTGAAATATCTTTGAACAACTAATTATGTATTTTTCAACTATCATGCATACAGCCAATTACAAAGGTCGACCAGACGCTTTGGGAGCAGGGGGTCCCAGGTTCGAATCCTGGTATCCCGACAGATTGAAAATCAAGGAGTTAGACCAATATCTAGCTCCTTTTTTTTTGGCCCGGGTACAACATGGGTACAACAAAATTGGACTGTAGGTGAAAGCTGTTAGACCGTCCGAAGATTCGCGTAAGTTTAAGCCTGTTCAACCAGCTTTTCCAAAAAAATACTTCTATCCCCGTTATCTACAGGAAGACACTATTCAACAGCCTATCCGTGACTCATTGTCATGATGCTGCATATTTTACAAATGCAAATAACTGTATTGGGTGGGTTAACGTTTTTAAAATGCAAAGAAATTCGGCTATAGGCACAAAGTCATGCGAAAAAATGTATTCTCACACATAAAGTCGCCAGAGAGAATTAAAAGCTTATTACTTCCTTACTGGTTACCTCCCACTGGTCGAAATTTGCGATGGAGCAATTCGAGTTTCATCAAAAAATTGTGAGCATGCTGATTCCTGACTGTTCTTTCACCCCTTTAATGACAACAAAACTGCCTTTCCCATAACCTTCTACCGGATTTTCGACTCGTTGTGTCGCCGGATCTTCAAGGGTTTGAACGGTTTGGGTAACCCTAAATTTGTTATTCTCCAGGAGCTCGATGACTTCGGGGACAGAGAAAAAGTGGGCATGTTTGTAAAACTGGCTGTTTTTCTGCTCGCTTTCCAAAAATCTTCCAAAACGGGTTTCCTTATCCAGGCTTGCTATAATTATTTCCCCCTCGTTTTTCAGAATTCGGTATGCCTCTCTCACAGCCAAGTCTGGATTATCAATAAAGCACATGGAGGTAATAAACAAAGCAAAGTCGAAGGAGTCGTTTTCGTAAGGCAGGTTTTCGGCAACACCTTTTTGCGCCTCCAACCCTCTTTGCCGGGCATATTCCAACATTTTTTCTGATGGGTCAATGCCAAACCGGATACCGAGTTGTTCGGCAAAAATGCCGCTGCCAATACCAATTTCAACTCCTTTTTTATCAGCCGGAACCACTTGCTTCAAGGCGAGCAGCTCCGATTGAAAAAGGACTTTATTTTCAACAAACCAGGCTTCGTATTCTGAAGTAAGCGTGTCGAACGGATTTTGCTTCATCACCAAGTTTTTAAAAGGTAATCACTTTGTCGCTATCTGCTACCCATTCAGTTAATTCGGCCATGGTGCTGATTTCAGTTCCTTCAATAAGCTCAGCATTCTTTAATCCACGGGCATCGGCGCAAGAACCGCAAATTTTTACTTTGGCGCCTTTTTTAATGGAGTACTTCATCATTCGTTCGATGTTGTAGTAGCCGTTGGGCGTAGTATGCCCGGCTACGGCGCAGGACGCTGCATCGGCCATCAGGAAAATCCGAACTTCCACATCTTCGTGGGCTTTGTTCAGTTGGTTCGCCAAGCGGATTCCGTTATAAGCTTTTTCTGTTCCGTAAGGTCCGTCGTTAATTAAAATCAAAATTTTCTGCATTTTAATGTATTTTTAAATGATGTATAAATAATATTCTATGAGATGGATTCCATCAATTCTTTTAATTTTCTGAACATGGTGTTGGCATCAGCAAATAGTTCAGGATTGGATTTTATTGCATCGAGCATAATTCCCATATTCATGGTTGAGATTATGGTTTCCCCGTTGTTTTCATAAATAGCCAGTTTGCACGGCATGAAAATGGAGAAATGGGGAAATCCGGTTAACATTGCTGCAGCTGTTTTAGCCTGGCAGATTTCATACACCCAAACTTTGCGGTTGATTGGAAAACCTTTGCTTTCAACTATTTCGTGATAAATATAAGTTTGAAGCAATGCGAATTTATTTTCTTCACACGCTGCCTGTACTTTTTCCGTTACTTTTTCTATGGGTTGTTTACTTGAAATATTATGGGTAAACATCTCAATCATTTTTTCCGCTGGCATGGCTGCCTTCATCAATTTTTGTAGCATAATTTGCTTTTAAAAAGTTAATACGATTTTATTTTTTCTCACGATTCCGTATAAGTCGGCCATCGATGAAAAAGTGCAAATTTGGGGTCCATCCATATTGCGGCTTTGCAAACAAGTCCCGCAGCCTTGAATCTTTCCTCCTTTTTCCAGGAACTTGTCCACCTGTTCTTCCAAATCTTCGTTTTCTTTCACCAGATTATCAACTTCCACCCCTTTTGCAAGGAGGAAAACCTGAACCGTGTCACCCTGATTTATTGAGTGATTGGCGAGCCTGAAAGCATTCCATACGGTTTCAATATCGTTGGAATAAATCACCATTCCGATGGATGTGGGAGAATACTGCTCAGGTTTCGAATTACCCGATGCCGAAAAGCCGTTTGACAGAAACAGTAAAACGATGGCGAGAGAGAAAATTATTTTTTTCATTGCATGTATCATTTAAAGGTTATTTTGCGTGACTAAGTTGATTTACAGCTGTTGAAATGGCTTCAATAGCGTGGTCTATTTCTTTTTTTGTGGTGAATTTTCCCGTTGAAATTCGTACTGTTCCGGCCGCTGTTTTCCGGTCGGTTTGCATGGCTTTTAACACCGACGATATTTCAACAGAATCGGCATGGCAGGCCGAACCGGTGGAAAAACTCACCCGGCTGCTGATAAATGACGCCAGCGTGTGTGCTTCCACTCCTTCAAAGGCAATGCTCAAGGTATTGGGCAGGCAATTATCCAGGTCGGCATTCAGCTTTATTCCGGTCCGCACTTTGTCTTTTAACCCATCCAACAGGCGCTGCCTCATTTGAAACAGATGCTGTTTGTTCCCATCCAGATTTTTGTTGGCCAATTCACAGGCTTTGCCCAGTGCAACGCTATAAGGTACATTTTCGGTTCCGGGGCGCAATCCACGTTCCTGTCCTGCTCCAAAAATCAGGTTTTCCAGTTTCACTCCATTCCGGATATACAGAGCACCGATTCCTTTTGGTGCATACAATTTATGTCCCGCAATCGAGAGCAAATCAACATTCAGTTCATTGACATCGGTTTCAATTTTTCCAAGCGATTGGGCAGCATCGGTATGGAAAATCACGCCATGCTTTTTGGCCAGTTCTCCAATTTCTTTTAAAGGCTGAATGGTGCCCACTTCATTGTTGGCGTGCATGATGGAAATCAGCACGGTATCAGGACGCACCGCGTTTTCAACGTCTGCCGGATTTATTTTCCCGAAGGCATCAACCGGGAGCCAGGTAATTTCGCAACCCTGTTTTTCCAGGGATTTGCAAACCTCCGTCACTGCCGGGTGCTCCACCTGCGATGTGATCATGTGTTTGCCTTTTTGCTGATTTGCCAAAACAGCTCCCCGGATGGCGTGATTGTTCGATTCGGTGCCACCACTGGTAAAAATAATTTCTTCGGGCAACGCGCCGATAAGATTTGCCACCTGCCTTCGCGCCTTTTCAATGGCTTCCCTGTTGTTCCTTCCAATGGCATAACTGCTCGAAGGGTTTCCAAAATGCGAGTGAATGTAAGGTAATATTTCGTTTGCCACTTCCGGAGCGATGGGCGTGGTGGCGTTGTAATCAAGATAAATTGGTACGCTCATTCTTTTTGAATTTAGATTCCTACTGCCAATTGGACGGTAAAAATATTTTGGTTTTCAAATTCTGAATAATCAATCATTGTATAATCCAGACTGAGTTTAGCATTGTGCCCTTTGAGATAATAATTGAGCCCGCCGCTGAAAATGCTGGTATTATCCTTTTGTTCTATTGAAACTGTTTCGTATCGGAAATAGGGTTGGATGTTTCCCACAGCAACCGGCGTATTAAAATAATAGCCGGCCTGGATGTAAAAAAAATCGGCATCATCGGAAGGGGCAAGCTGCGCAAAATTGTTCGCCTGGGTACTGTTTTTAAGGTTGATGTAAGCACTTTCTGCTGTTACCGCACCATTGCCGGCGGGATGGTCAAAAAACGCATCCATGGTCCATATAAAATTGTCCTGTCCCGGCTCGTTATTCAGGGTAAGGTTGTTTTGCGAATCGAAAGCAGCGCCAATACTCATCACTTTTTTCTGCCCAAGGTAAGTCCCCTGGTTAAACCAGCCTGTTTCGGGTTCCAGCAGATTGAAAACCCCTCGGGCAACCACACGCAAATTATCTTCCGGGTTGATGCTGCTTTCCACTCCTTCGGAAACCATTAACCGGTACTGAAATAAGCCATCGAACGGATTGCCCCAGATAGTGACTCCATCATCCCTCCCCACTTTGCTGGTATAAAAAATCCCGCCTCGAATTCCACCTTGCATAAACGAAAGGTCGGTGGTTAAAAGCGACTTGGTGGACGTGGTACCGTAGTTCCGGGTAAGTGGAACGTACATTCTGCCTGCCTGAACCTTGAAACTTTCATCCAGGTCCAGGGTGATCCACAAATCACGGAAAGTCAAACCCGTGCCAAGCCCCATTGACGGATTGTCCAAGCCATCTTGGCCAAACCGGTCAACAGCAATGTGGGTAAAAAAGCTAAGGTAGGCAGTGGGCTGACCTTTGACTGAAAGATAGCCTCTGCGGAGCATGAAGTCATTCAGGTTGTGGTCTCCTTTTCCATTTTCAACCTGTTGGTAACAGGCCTGGGTCCAAAAACCAATTTCAATTTTACTTTGAGCTTCACCTTTATTGGGCGAAATGAACACAACAACAACGAATATGGCCAGGCATTTTTTCATTGTGAGAAATTTTTAGCTTGATGAATTTTACCGGTTTTCTTTTTCCAGTTGCCTCATTTTCCATTCCGGATAACCTTCGTCCAATCTCCTGACTTTAAACCCGTTTTCGGAAAGTACCCTCACCGCCTCATCGGCCAGAACACAAAATGGCCCGCGGCAATAAGCAATAATTTCCTGCTCTTTCGAAAAATCTTTCAGGCAGCACAACAACTCTTTCATCGGCACGGAAACCGCCCCGGTAATGTGGTCGAACTCATATTCTGTCGAGGGCCTGACATCCATCAGCAACACATTTTTGTTGTGAATCATCGTTTCCAGTTCGTCAAGGCTTACCGAGTTGAGTGCTTTATTGTCTTCACGCTGCCGGTTCAACGTTTTTTCCAGTTCGGCAATTTCGGTAGTGGCATATTTCGTAATGTGCTGGTAAAGCGCCAGAAATTCGCTATTCACAAGGGAATAATAAACGTAATGTCCTTCTTTTCTCGATTTTACAATGTTGTTGTTTTTTAGAACTTGCAAATGTTGCGAGGCGTTGGCCACTGTCAGGTTGGTGGCTGCCACAACCCCTTCCACGCTCTTTTCACCTTGAGAAAGCATCTCGATGATTTCCAATCGAGCGGGGTTGGCCAGGGCTTTCATCAATTTTGCAAGCCCATCGTACATGGCATCTTTGAATTCACGTCCTTTCATTTTCTTCGTTTTATTTTCGACAAAGATAATCTCTTAATTCAATGATTCAAGAGATATATTGAATAATTGACAAATATCCCGGCAAATAAATTAGTTAACTAAAACCAATATGCATTCAGTTCTCTTTATTCTCCATCATTCTCCAAATTTTTCCCCACCCAATTCAACCCAAAATCCACCAACCCGCACCACCGGCGCAATTTTCATTTGACAGCATTTGTTTTATTTATTAAGTTTAATCTTTCGTCACCAGGGCTGTTGAAAACAAAGAAAACAGAAAATGGATGCACTAATACGTAAAGCCGGGCAGATTTTATACCTGTTGGATTTAAGGATCAGGAAGCTGCTTTATTACAGGATCCTTCGAAACCATACTTCCATGATCGTATCTATTTGGATTTTCCTGACGGTAATTTTTTTGACGGTATTATGGGGACTGGGATACTCGGACGAAAAGGCGGTTATGTATTCCATTGGTTTAAGCGTTGTGTTCTTCATTATGCTGGTTTTAATGGGAGCATACTACGAAGCAAAACGCTTGCAAGCCAATGAACTCAACTCGTGCTTTCATTTCACCCGGTCCAACATGAACGGTATCGTCATTTCGGAGTTGGGCTTTTTGGAAACGGACCGTGAGAACCTGAACCTTGTGCTCAATAACCTCCAGCCCAAAAGTAAAATCGACTTCAAACTGGTTTCCGACAACCGGATTGCGGCAGAC